>JAHJJU010000036.1 GCA_018822805.1 bacterium | reverse complement strand
TAACAAAAAGAAAAATGATTGCTGATGGTTATGCTAAATGGGTACCAATTGTTTGTAAATCTAACATGACCGGTACAACTATCTCTAGAGTTCAATCTGCACTTAAATCAGCCGGTTACTACAAAGGTCCAATTGATGGTGTTTGGGGTTCAGAATCGAAAGCTGCTACCAGAGCTTATCAAAAAGCTAAAGGTTTACCGGTTGCCGGTCTATCTGTAGCTACTATGGAATCTTTAGGTCTTTATTAATCAGTCTCTAAATATCCATTTCAGAAGAGAACTTCTCTCTTCTGATCTTTTTAGTTTAAACTTCAATTCGGCTTTCATTCAACTTCTTTTAAACATCAAGTCAATATACTAACTATGAAAATATCAATAGTACATTGATATAATTTAATTTATTAAGACTTTTAAAAAAAGTCTAAACAAAGGATTTATATGGCTCTTTATGATAGAGATTATAATAACAATACAATCGACTCTGGATATATTCAAGAGGTAGAAGGTGCTTCCGTAGCATTTATGAAAAAAACTTATCAGTTACTTGCTGCAAGTATGATAGCTGCTGCTGTAGGTGCATATTTAACCATGCCTTATGCTGCTGTAGTACAGCAATATAAATGGTTTATATTTGGAGCAGAACTTATTATTCTATTTTTTGGATTAAGCTTTTCAAGAAGTAAACCAGGTATCAACCTTGGAATGTTGTTTCTATTTACATTTTTAACTGGTGTTTCATTGGTACCTCTCTTGGCTTCACTTATTGGTGCCGGTAATGGTGCTGTTATAGGAAATGCTTTTTTAATGACTTCCGTACTTTTTGGTGCACTTAGCCTTTTTGCAATCAACTCAAAAAGTGACTACTCTAGCTGGGGTAAACCACTATTTATTACGTTAATTGTTATTGTTGTTGCTTCATTGGTGAACTACTTTCTTCTCCAAAGCCCAATAATGCATATTGTTATTACAGCCGGTATTTTATTACTCTTTTCACTCTTTACCATTTACGATACACAAAACATTGCTAATGGTGCTTATGATTCAGAAGTAGACGCTGCTGTCTCTTTATATTTAGATTTCCTAAATATGTTTACAGCGATTTTACAACTTTTAGGTATTATGGGTGATGACTAATCACTCTCAATCTTTGGAAAATAACTCTCCAAAGATTGAACGCCTAATTGATGCTAACCTCAATCGGCTCAAAGAGGGTCTTCGTGTTATTGAAGATATTTGTCGATACATTCACAATGACACCATACTTACCCCTCAAATAAAAACTTTACGACATCAACTCAAAAATGCTTACAATAAAGAGCGATTAAGTTATCGTGATATCGAAGGTGATACACAAAAAACATCTACCAAAAGTGAACTGACACGTAGTAGTCTTGATGATTTGGTCATTGCTAATTTTTCAAGAGCACAAGAGTCCTCACGTGTATTAGAAGAAAGTTTTAAACTCAAACAAACTGAACTCTCAGAACTTTTTAAGCAAATCCGTTATCAACTGTATGCGATTGAAAAAAACTATTTTGCCCAATATTAGAGACCTTTAGGAATAGCCTTTACAAAAAGAACCTCAAATTCTAAATACTCTAATGGATACATACTCATTAATTGTTTCATTTGTTTGTAACTCAACTGACCTGATCCACCACTAACCCCACTTCGTTTAATGTATCTCAACATCTCATGTACTGAATTGAAATTTAAATGATATTCTGCTTCATCCATCTCATAATCATAATACTTTTTTAATGCATTCTCAATAGACTCTTTAGTATGGATCGGTGATTCAATCCCTGCTGTTTGATGCAGTGTTGAAAAAGTTTTTGCTGTAAAAAAAGCAAAATAGTATTCAGGTGCTAAATGCGATATAGATGACAATACATTTGAAAGGTTCTCACTCCATTGTAATGCAGAAGCAGAGATAACCAAGTCAAACTCATTGTTTGCATAGGATTCAAAAGAATCAGTTTGATTAAAGTCCAAACATATCTTTTTAATGTTACCGGCACTAGGATGCAAACTCAACATCTCTTCAGAGAAGTCGAATGCAATAAATTCATTAAAATGAATATGATGCTCTGTCATATTTTTATAAACAGCACCGGATCCAGACCCCAAGTCCAAAACTTTTCTATAATTATCTTTTGCTAACATCGAGACCAATCTCTTAGCCACCTCTGATTGAATTACATTGTGTCTATTATATTCATGTGCGAATCGCGAGAACTCTTTAACTATTTTCATTTATCTCAGTTTCAATTGATTTAGGGTATAATCCCCAAAATTATACCCAATTTGAAGTTTATAAAACAAAACAACTTCAACATTCAGAGAGGAAAGAATGATTTCAACACTATTAGTTGTTCAAATTGCTTTAACTATCGCCATAGTCATTGCCATTTTATTACAAAAAAGTTCAAGTATAGGACTAGGTGCCTACAGTGGCAGTAACGAATCAATGTTTGGGGCAAAAGGCCCAGCAAGTTTTCTAGCTAAAGCAACATTTGCTCTAGCAATTCTTTTTGTACTCAATACATTAGCAATGGGATACCTATACAATCAAGAAAAAGCTCATTCAGTAGCTGATACCATTAGTACCACTACATCCGTACCAACCATTACAGATACAAACAAAACTACAAAATAACCTCTACCAAATGGGGCTTTGCCTCATTGGTTCTTTCATAATTCTAAACTAAAAAAACTCCAACCATTATCAAACGCCTTTGCAAGCAAAAAAAGGGTAAAATTTCACTATTAAAATCGACAGATACTACATACAAGGATAGATATTATGTTAAATGAAATTTATGACCATACGCAAGAGCAGATGGTAAAAAGTATTGATGCACTCAAAAGAGACTTTTCAACACTTCGAACGGGTAAAGTAACTACCAATATTGTTGATCATATTAAAGTAGACTATTACGGTACACCTACAGCACTTAATCAAGTGGGTAGTGTTATTGCTTCGGATGCAACAACTATCTCTATTACTCCCTGGGAAAAAAACATGTTAAGTCCTATAGAAAAAGCTATTCAAGAAGCAAATATTGGTGTTAACCCAAACAACGATGGTAATTTTATTAAACTTTTTTTCCCGGCAATGACCTCTGAACAGAGACAAGAGATTGTAAAGCAAGCTAAAAGTATGGCAGAAAAAGCAAAAGTTGCTGTTAGAAATATTCGTAAAGATGGTAATGATAAAATTAAAAAACTTGAAAAAGATAAAGAGATTTCTGAAGATGATTCTAAAAGAGGACAAGATGAAATTCAAAAAATAACTGATCGAAATGTTGCACAAATAGAAACAACGTTGGCTGATAAAGAAGCTGATATCTTAAAGGTATAAACTGTATGGATGTAGAAAGAATATATAAAGAGGCTGAAGCACTACTAGAAGGTCATTTTATCTTATCGAGTGGTAACCATTCAAACCGTTACTTGCAAAGTGCAAAAGTTCTAGAAGATCCAAAACGTGCTGCACTTCTTGCCAATGCTTTAGCAGAAATGATTCAAGAGAGTGGTCTTCATGTTGATACCGTTTGTGCTCCTGCATTAGGTGGTATTTTAGCTGGTTATGAACTGGCTCGTTCATTAGATGTTCGTTCAATTTTTGTTGAAAGAAAAGATGGTGGCATGGAACTTCGACGTGGATTTGAAATTCAAAAAGGTGAAAAAGTACTTATCTGTGAAGATATCATTACCACAGGTGGTTCAGCGATGGAAGCAGCTAAAATTATAGAAGAATTGGGTGCAAAAGTTGTTGCCTTTGCTTCACTAGCAAATCGAGGTTTTTGTAGAAGAGAAGGAATAGACATTACTCCAAAAAGTGAATGTAAATTACCTTCAAACATACCTTTTTATGCATTGGATGATTTTACATTTGAAATGTTTACACCAGAAGAATGTCCACTATGTAAAGAGGGAAGTACAGCGATTAAACCTGGTAGCCGTAACGCCTAATCCACACTTAATAGAGTGTCTAAATAGGCACTCTACTCTCCTTTTTATATCCACATTTAATTTACAAAGTTATGCTATACTCTTCACTTATTATAATAAAAGGAATTCAACATGAATAGAAGAATATTAAAACCTATCTTAGCATCATCTGTAGCAGTTTTACTGTTTTCAGGTTGTGTAGCTGGTGGTGGAGGAGGTATGCCAACCATTAATAATGCAGATGGTACACCAAACAGAACCCAAACAGGTGCACTTCTTGGTGGTTTACTTGGTGCTGTTATTGGTGGTACAACTGCTAGTGGTGGTGGGAAACGTGTTGCTATTGGTGGAGCAGCTGGTGCTGCTATTGGTGCTGCAATTGGCTATAGTTTAGACCAACAAGCTAGAGAGGTCGCACAAACACTCAATACCAATGTAAACAACAATCCTAGTGCTGAACAAGATGCTAGCCAAGATCTTATTGTTTCTAACACAGATAAATATGTAAAAATCATGTTCCGTGATGATATGATGTTTGCAACCAACTCATCAACTCCAACAGCATCAGCACAGGCTAAAATTAGTCAATTAACCCCTGTGTTGCAAAAATATCCCAATACCATCATACAAACGGTAGGACATACAGACAGCAGAGGAAGTTTTGCACACAATCAATCATTATCAGAAGCCAGAGCTTCTTCAGTAGGTAATACCATTCATACCAGTGGCGTATCCAATCCTGTCTACTCAAAAGGATGTTCATTCTCTAAGCCAATTGCACAAAATACATCCGATGCAAATATGGCGTTAAATAGAAGAGTCGAAGTATATCTTTACCCTAATCAAGCTTCTGTTACGGATCCATGTAGAAACTAATTAGAATGTGGATAGAGTCTCTTTTGCACTCTGTCCGGTAATTTTACCACCAATAAATTGTTCTTCCGTATTTTTTATGTTTGCTAATAGTTTCTCTTTAAATAAACCATTGTCTATAACTCTATCATTAACAAAGGTACTCATTTTTATAAAATTTGGGAAGAAATCTATCATCTCATATTTTAATGAAGAGGCATTCCAAATCTCTTTTTTTTCATCTTCTGCTAATTCACTTAATAATAAAGTTTTTTCACCTACAAGATTAATGTCATAATAACTTTCACTTTTAGACTTTTCTATTGTATTGCATTTAAGTGAAGCTGTAAATTCTGTTTGTAAATAATTGGCATAATTCATAAACCCTGAGATCATCAAAAGTACAACTATGCTTAATAATATGATAGCTCTATTCATTATATAACCTCTTTTTTGTTAAATTATATCATATTTTTTAATAATTTTTAATAAAATAAAGTATTTATGTGAAAAAACTATAATGATTGATTTAAAATATAAAGGTTAGAAAAGATAAATATTTTTGAGTTAATAAGGAATAGAGATAAATCAAAAGATAGTTTTAAAGATAAGGTTGTAAAGTAAGGTGTCTATTTAATTTCCATTACTATACATCAAAAGGAACTGTAATACATTTAAGAAGTTAAGAAAGGTGCTATTTTATGGGAAAAAGAATTGAAAGAATGGTGCGGATTAGAGGACTCGAACCACTTTAAAAATTAAATAAAATACCTATTTAAAGGGGTTTAAACAGCTATTATTTTTAATGGGTAGTACTTTAGGTAGTACCCAATTATTAAATTTTGTACCTAATTTCATTTAATTAAAGCACCCTGCACCCCAACCACTCTTGATAAAGTCATACCCTCAAAATGAGGATACAACTTTTTAAACTCTCCATAGGTCATAATGCTATTGGTTTCTATGCAATGCACAAAAGAGTTATTATTAATCTCTAAGAGGTGAGAACAATAAACCACATCACCCCTGTTAATACTAGGGCTAAAAATATCGCTTGTAACTTCTATTTGGTAATGGTCTGTTTTCATCTCTCTAACTCCTTATAGTTCAACTTTAGCAAAATACCCAACACGCTTATAAATATAATCATACTCTAGTAGTTTCTTATATAAATCTCTCAATAAATTAGTATTGATTTTAGTATCACCAATAATCCCTAAAGCTTCTTTTCTTGTTAGTAGTGCATCATGTTGTTTTACTTCACCCTCTGCCCATAAAAGCCCTATTAATTCCATTTCTAAACCATTAAATAAACTACTATCTAACCTATCGGTTAACTGTTCGGTTATAACCGTTTGGTTAACCGATTGGTTGTTATCTTCTTTTATAGGCTCTTTTTCTTCATTCGGTTTAACCGTTTGGTTATAACCGTTCGGTTTAACTGATTGGTTATTGCCCTCATCACCAAACGGATTATAAGCAAACCCTGCCTTACTCTCCTCTTTAGGTACATAAACATTATTAGCAATTCGTTTAACGGTCTTACCCCGGGTCTCTACCATTTTCTTTTTATGGGTTATGGCTATGGCTTCACCCACTTCTTGGAATTTTCTATCTTGACCCTTTTTCTCACGTGTAGAGTTCGCCATCATCTCGGCTACTTGTTGTTCGTGTTCGCTCAAAATGGTTTCATGTTCCTGAATGGTGTCGTTGATGAACTCTATACGCTCAAAGGTTAAACCCTCTTCTATTTCGTTGTAATCATCGTAAATCTTTGCTATGGTCAAATACTGCATAAGTAGCGTCATAAGCAATAACAGTGTGAACAAAATAATAAAAAGATACTCATCTAAAAACCCTTGCCGGTCATTCTTAATACTTTGATAATCATCAATCTTTATTTGTCCGTCTGCCGTTTGGGTCGGCATGGGGTTAGCTGTGTTCCACTCTTCTTTGCACTGGGCTTTGTACTTGGCTTTCCACCCGTTCCACTTCTCGTTGCATGTTTGTTGAGCATCTGCTTTACTCTGTTGCCATGCCGATAACTCAATTGTATAATTTTGAGCCGTTGCTTTACCGGTTTCTGCGTTCTGCTGTAGTATCTGATATTCAGTAGATGAGTTCGTCTTAAACTGGGTGTATAGGTCTGCTCCTTTTTCTGCTGTACTCCATGAGCCTAAACCATCTAATAGCACCATGAAGATAGTAGCAAACACGGAAATAACCAAATACCCTTTTTTAGGCTTTGAGCCTATAATCTTTTTCTTTAACAGACTGTTGAAGAACTTGGTTAAAGCCCCTCTCTTAATCGTGTCGAATATAATCAATACCATCACAAAGGCTATTAAAGCCGTGTTAAGGGTCGATACACCCTCAAAAAAAGGCTTTATGACCGAATACACCCCAAAAGTGGAAATAACCCCACTTACCAATAACCCACCGATACTTTTTAAATCGTGGGAACTGCTAATTAAATAATCTGCCAATATTTCGTTTTTAATCGGTGGTTTTTTACTTGCCATCTTTTACCCCTTTACCGGT
>JAHJJU010000035.1 GCA_018822805.1 bacterium | reverse complement strand
TTTATAGATTCTTTTTTATTATTATAGAATTAAATAAATACAATATCAGTTTAGTAGGATTAATCTTAAATAAAGCTTTAAAAATATTTTTAGAATTTACTTTTTAAAAACTAATATTTAAGCTAAAGCATAGCGTTTCATGTGCTCTTGTAGATAAATTTTGGCTTCCTCTTTTTCCATATCATCAATCTTGACAATTTGATGATAAATATCTAAAGATGAAAAAGGTTTTGGAATAACAAATCGATCCCAACTGTTTAACTGCCAATAGGAATTGGGTTTATAATTGACAACCATAAGAGGAAGATTAAAACGCAGTGCCAAAGCAATGGCACCATCACTCATGCTATAACGAGGACCTCTTGGACCATCCGGTGTAACCATTACAGAGTCTCCCTCTTTCATCACCTTAATGGCATTCATCAGAACAGATTTTGCTCCTCGTTTTGAAGAACCACGCAGTGGAGTAATGTCAAAAAAACTTAGTGTCTTAGCAATCAAATCACCATCATAATGTTGAGAGATAATGGCAGAAGTTGCCTGTTTTTTTCGTAGTTTTCTATAGACTTGAGGTGAAACAAAGAGCTCAGCATGCCAAGTAACAGCCATGCACTGCTCTTCTATAGGTGCGTCTATAAAATGATATTTTTTTCTATAGCTGAACCATAAAAGCTTCATCAATACAAAAAGCGTAGGAGGAATAAAGAGTACTCCTAGTTTTCGTAAAATCTCTTTACGCACAAACGATTCCCTCTAAGGCACCTCTGGATGTTTTAGTAACTTTTACGTTGACAATTTTCCCAAGTAACTCCTCACTACCTTCTACAAAGAAAAGTTTTCCATCGTCACTACGTCCGGAGATTTTTCCACCGGCTTTGAGTTCATCAAAATAAACCCTATGTTCTCTGTCCATTTGGGCATCCATCACCTCATCTAAAATCTCCATATGTCGTGCTTGTAGTCGTGTTAGACGTTTAGAAGCGATCTCATTTGAAATCTGATTTTCAAACTCAGCAGCTTTGGTGTGGGGTCGTGGAGAGTACTTAAATGAAAAAAGTTGTTCAAACCGTACTTGCTCTAAAACATCCATTGTATCTTCAAAATTTTCATCGCTCTCTCCTGGGAAACCTACAATAATATCTGTAGAAATCGTTGCCTCCGGACAAAGCGTTCGAATCTTTTCACAACGGTTTAGAAACCACTCTTTTGAATAGCCACGTTTCATATCTTTTAGTAATGATGTCGATCCACTCTGCAATGGTACATGAATCTGCTTGCATATCTTAGGATTGTTTGCAAACTCTTCTAAAAATGCATCGTCCATATGTAAAGGGTGTGGCGAGGTAAATCGAATACGCTCTAAACCTTCTACTCTAGATATTTTCTGCAACAATTCAGTAAAATCACAGCTCTCTTGATCTGCAGTAAAGTACTTACCGTAATTGTTAACATTTTGTCCCAAAAGCATCACCTCTTTTGCTCCGGCATCAACAGCTTTTTGAATCTCACCTACAATTAAATTGGAAGGAATCGAAACCTCATCCCCTCTGGTCGCAGGAACAATACAAAAAGTACATGACTTATCACAGCCCATCGAGATGTTTACCATGGCTTTAAAGGTATTGCTTCTGTACTCTCCAAAGGTATAGGTACTATCATCATAATTTATGTCTATCTCTACAGCGTGTTTTTTTTCAACAACCTCTGTAATTTTGGAAATGTTACGAGCACCTAAAACAAAGTCTACAGAAGGAGCTCTTTTTATAATCTCTTTACCTAAATGGGATGCCGTACATCCCGTAACCCCAATTTTGGCATTTTTTTTCTTATATTTATTAAAAACACCTATTTCCGAAAAAAGTTTTGAAACAGGTTTCTCTCTTACACTACAAGTATTAATAATAATTAAATCAGCTTCTTTTAACTCTTGTGTTAATTCATATGGCTCTTTGCTATTTAATTCAGCAATCATATGTTCGCTGTCACGAACATTCATTGCACAACCCAATGTTTCTATGTATAATTTCTTCATTTACAATTATTTTACGATATGTACCTCATAAATATACTCATCCTCATTAAGACCAAACTTAACTTCTCTCATGTAAACAGAATAATCTTTGGCTTCAAAATACTCAATAAGTGCTTTTAACTCTTTATGTGAATTATCTTTATCAAAATAAAATATAGATTTTTTTTCTAAGTCTTCTTCAATTTTACTAAATTCAATTACCTTTGGTTTCGATGTTATAGATGCTCGTGCTAATTTCAATTTCATTCCCCTATCCTTAATTATTTCTTAAAACAATTATATCTTAGTTTTTAATATGTTGTATTTTATTATTTAATTATACCTCTTTTGCTTAAAGGTTAGTTTAGATATAATATAACTCTTCAGACAACCGACAAAATCCACTGAAATAGTAACGTATTGTTAAGTTTATTTTTTAAAGATTTAAAATAAGTCTGTATGAAAGGATCTAAATATGGAAAAAATTGTAGATATTATTGAGGCAATGGCTCATGAAAAAAATATTTCACTCGACTCTGCAGTTGACGCATTTAAAGAAGCATTAATAAAAACAGCAAAAAAATGTACAACATACAGTTCAGACTTCGAAGCTACAGTAAATATGAGTCGTAGAGACTATACAGTAGAACAAGTTATCACCGTAGCAAAAGAAAATGATGAGCGATTCCAAAATGCACCAGACAGTGTTATTAGTTTAGAAGAAGCACATGAACAATATGGTTCAGATATCGAACTTGGTGATCAACTTCGATCTGATTTTATTTTAGAAGATTATGGACGTACAGCTTCTTATAACCTATTTAAAGAGTTACAATATCATATTCAAAGAAAAGTAGAACAAGACCTTTTTGAAAAATATAGAGAAAAAGTTGGTAGCGTAATGATTGGTACCGTTAACCGTGTTGATGATAATGACAATACCTTTATTGAAATTGGTGAGCTCAAAGGTATACTCAGTCAACGTAACCGTATTAAAGGGGAAAAATTTAAACGAGGTGACACCGTAAAAGCCCTACTGCGTTATGTAAGTATTGATCCGGAGATGGGTATGTTCTTGGAGTTAACGCGAACCTCTCCTAAATTTTTAGAAAAACTGATGGAAAAAGAAGTTCCTGAAATTGCAGATGAAACCGTACAAATCATGTCATCAGCAAGAATTCCGGGACAAAGAGCCAAACTGGCACTTAAAACAGACTTTCCAAACATTGACCCAATCGGTGCAGCTGTAGGAGTTAAAGGGGTTAGAATTAATGCTGTAAGTTCAGAATTATCTGGTGAGAATATTGACTGTGTTGAGTATTCTCTTATTCCGGAAGTATTCATTACCCGAGCTTTATCTCCGGCTATTGTTCAAAGCATCAAAGTAATACCAGGCACAGAGAAAAAAGCCATCATTAACATTACCAATGACCAAAAAGCAAAAGCCATTGGTAAAAGTGGTATCAATATTCGTTTAGCTTCTATGCTTACCGGTTACAGCATTGAACTCAATGAAATTGAAGGCGTAACCGATAGAACTGGGGAAAGCTCAGGAAATATTCCGACAGAAGCCGAAAAAACAACCAATACTGATGCATTGGCAGATTTATTTAAATAATATATCTATATAATTGGGTAGAGACATGGCTCTACCCCCTACAAATTTGAAAAACTCATTTTCTTCTCATCTATTTCCATTATAATACGTATCAATTATAATTTAGTAAGGATAATTATGAATATAGAACTTTTAAGCCAAATTGTCGATTATGGAGTATTGGGAGTACTTGCATTTATGAGCTTTTTAACGCTCTTTTTTTGGATAGAGCGTCTACTTTTCTACAGAAGTGTCAAAGTTGAAAACTACAAAACTCAAGAGGCATTAGAACTCGATGTAACCAACAACTTATCAATTATCTCAAGTTTTGGTGCCAATGCACCGTATATTGGACTGTTGGGTACGGTTCTAGGTATCATCATTACCTTTTATACCATGGGTCAAACAGCCGATATGGATGTAAAAATTATCATGACTTCCCTTGCCCTTGCCCTTAAAGCCACAGCCATGGGGCTTGTGGTTGCTATTCCGGCCATATTTTTTTACAACCATCTTAACCGAAGAGTAGAAGTTCTCCTTACCAAGTGGGTCATTCACCAAAAGGAACACTAATGCGACGACAGAAGTTTGACACCATTAATGTGGTTCCTTTTATCGACATTATGTTGGTGTTGCTGGTTATTGTCTTAACCACGGCATCATTTATTCAAACGGGGTTAATTAAACTCGACCTACCCACATCAAGTTCAAAAGTAGAAGAGAAACCTAAAAAAGAGCTCAAGATCTCCATTAAAAAAAGTGGTGAAATCTTTTTTGACAAAGAACAAATAACTAAAGAAGAAGTAGAGAAACGACTACTCACCCACAGCAAAGAGAGTCCAATTCACCTCTATAGTGACAAAGAGGCAACCTTTGACAACTTTGTCTTTATTTTAGATATTCTAAAAAAGAATGAGTATGAAAACCTAGGAATCGTAACAAAAAATGACTAAAACGCGTTACGGCTTCTCTTTTCTCATTAGCTCTTTTATTTACGTTATACTAGGGCTACTCTCTTTATCGTTTTTAGAAAACAGTACACTTTTAAAAAAATCTCCAGAAGCAGTCATTAAGATAGCCATTATTAACCCTATACCCGAAATAATCCCACAAAAGATCATCACACCCATTATTCCTGCACCTGAACCTGTTGTAGTGGTTCCTCCTAAAAAAGTTGAGAAGCCAAAACTAGAACCAAAAAAGATTATTAAAAAAGTTGTTAAGAAGCCTAAACCAAAACCCAAAAAAGTTATAAAAAAGCCAACGCCAAAACCAACTCCTAAAAAAATAGTTAAAGAGTCTAAACCCGTTCACCACACCCAAGCACCGACAAAAGTGCTCCAAGCAGTAGCAACAGCTCAAGCTGCTGTATCACCAAAAGTAAACAAAAGTGCAGAAAAAAGAGCCTTTTTAAACCAAGTACGCAGTAAGATCATCGCCAATAAAAAGTACTCTAAAATAGCACTAAGAAGACACATAGAAGGTTCAGTCAAGGTAAAATTTGACATCATAGCCAACGGTTCAGTAAGCAACATTCGTTTTGTTAATGGAAAGCCTATTTTACAAAAGAGCGTGAGAGAGGCAATTACTAAAAGTTTCCCTATACGTATCCCTAATAGTCTAAAAGATCAGTTACCGATGTATAATATATCAGTAACTGTTAATTTTCAGATAAAATAAAATTTAGGGTGTTTTTAACATAGATATGATTTAACCATTATCTGCTATAATAAAGACAACAAGTAATACCAAAAAGGAGAAAATATGCCACCATTAGCTCAAGCCATAGAGTATTATACTTATGATGATTATAAAGCGTGGGAAGGAGATTGGGAATTAATAGAAGGTATTGCTTATGCCATGGCACCTTCTCCTATAATTTCTCACCAAGCCATTGCAGGAGAAATAACTTTTGAATTGGTCTCATCGGTCAGAAAGTGCAAAAACTGTCTCATTGTCGTTGAACAAGATTGGAAAATAGATGAAATTACGGTACTTAAACCTGATATTTCACTGATTTGTAATGAAACCAATCTCTCTTATATTACAAAGTCTCCACTTATTGTTGTAGAAATTATCAGTAAATCAACAGCCAAAAGAGATGAAAAATATAAATTTGAAATTTATAAAGATGAACGCGTTCCCTACTATGTTTTGGTCTATCCAAACGACTTAAAAGCCAAAATCTATAAACTTCAAGGCAATGAGTACATTAAGCAGGGTGACTTCTCTTTAGAGACCTATGAATTCAACGATTTAGAATGCTCAGCCTCTATTGATTTTGAAGCTGTTTTTGCAAAATTTAGGTAGGGTGTCATTTTAATGCACCTATTATTTTATTCCAACAACCTACCAACATTAACCTTCCCATATCCGTAATATTTATTAAACCCATCTACATAATCCAAATTACCAATTTTATCACTTTTACTTTGTAGTGCTTTTTCTACTTCTATTCGTGTCATGTTTCTATCTTTTTCAAGCATCAAGGCAATCACTCCAGTTACAATGGGAGCATAAAAAAGTAGCCTGTCCCTTTTTATTAAATGAGGTGCAATTTTGATTTTATGCTATAATCTAATAAAAGAAATTGCTAGATACATCTACAAGGAGATTTTATAATGGATATAGAAAAAATAAAATTAGAAATTATTGATAGATTAAAACCCTTAAATCTAAATAAAATTGTTCTATTTGGTAGTTATGCGTATGGTACGCCTCATCAAGATAGTGATATTGATTTGTATGTGGTTACCAATGATGAGTTTATCCCTCAAAACTATAAAGAGAAAAGAGCTTTGGTATGGAAAGTATCTACAGCAATTTTGGATATTAGAAAAAAGTATGCTATAGACTTACTGGTACATACAAAAAAGATGCATCAAAAATTTATTGAGTTACAGAGTTCATTTTCTAAAGAAATTTTAGAGCAAGGTAAAGTTCTGTTATGAGTTATTTGGTGGATGGGTGGCTAGAGTCTGCATCTGGTGATTTGCAAAATATTGAGTATATTATCAAAGATGAAAATCTTACACATATTGTTGCTTTTCACTCTCAACAGTGTGTAGAGAAATCTTTTAAGGCTCTGCTTGAATATAAAAATCAAGAGGTTCCTAAACAGCACTCTACGCTAACTCTTTATGGTTTAGTGAGTGAATTTATAGATATACTTATCAATGAAGAGGTGCTTTCTGCTTTTGATGACTTGTATATAGACTCTCGCTATCCTGGAAATTTTGGACTTTTGCCTTACGGGAAACCTACGCTAGATGATGCAAGGGAGTTTTATGAGTTGGCTGTGTATATTTATGAGTATATTAGAAAAAAAGTATAAAGAATCAGCCCCCTTGGGTTTAAAAATAGAAATGAAAGATGCATAAAATAAAAGCTCATTCTCATCATGAATTAAACAAGGGTGCATTTTAATGCACCACAATAACATTCATTTTTAATAATTTATTATTTTTTGTGCAATGAATTAAACCCTACGCGAATGATGAATATTTCTTGACAAACATCAAAATATGATGTATTATACAAACATCTTAAAACAAGGATAAAACGATGATGAGTGTAACTCAAATGGATTATGATAGAATAACTTTCTCTCTGCCTAGTAGTATGAACATTGCCCTAGATAAGCTAAAGAGTGAAATAAAACGCTCAAAATCCGAGATTATAAAACTTGCTATAGAAAACTATTTAGCTCAACAAAAAAAGATCAAACTACAAAGAGCAGTTGAGATGATGACTGATGAGTATGAAAACAACAAAAAGCTAACAGAGTTGACCTCTTTAGATTCAGAAGATTTCTTATGAGACAGGGTGAAATATGGGAGATAAATCTTGACCCAACTATAGGTTCCGAAATGAAAAAAGTTAGACCATGTATTATTTTAAATAACAATATGGTTGGAAAACTAGCATTAAAAATAATTGCTCCATTAACAGACTTCAAGGAGTATTATAGAGATGTTCCTTGGATGGTTGTGATTGAACCTAATCCCAAGAATGGACTCAAAAAAATATCCTCAATTGACCTTTTTCAAGTACGCTCTCTATCTCAAAAACGATTGATTAAAAAGATTGGATTTGTTGAAGAAGAAATTTTAGATGCCTGTAGAGAGTCACTAGAAATTGTATTTGAGTAATATGGATTCCCAAATGATTTATGGTGCAATGAATTGTACCCTACGTATCATGAAATATGAAACCGTTATGTTTTTTTATTTTTGGTGTCATGGAACCGTAGGGTGCATTTTAATGCACCACAATAACATTTTTAATAATTTTTTATTTATGGTGCAATGAATTGCACCCTACGTAAATGATGAATATTTCCAATCTTTTGAGTTTTTGACATATTGATGCTTAACAGGATTGTTATACATGTATTCTAATTTTTCACTCAAATCTTTTTGGTTTCTAATCGTGTGTTCATAATATCGTTTCTGCCATATCGGTTTTAAACCTCTTTTCCATCGGCTATTTGACTGCTCTAAATGTTCGTAATATTTTGGTTCAATATATGGTCGTGCATCTAAAAGTAGTTGATAAAAGTATCAGAGTATAATTATAATATGAGACATAGACCAAGTTGTAAAAAGTGTGGAAGTATTAATAGCGTAAAAAATGGGCATAATCGTTGTGGAACACAACGGTATAAATGCA
>JAHJJU010000034.1 GCA_018822805.1 bacterium | reverse complement strand
GTTCTCTTTTATATTTGGATTTATAAAAGGTAAAGAATCAGGATACGAAAAAGGATTTCACAAAGGCACGGAGGCTGTAAAATGCGACGGGAAAAGTCATATATTAAAACCATATCCGGAATAATAGGAGCTATAATTATTTTTATTATAATAATCAATAATTTTTAACAAGGTAAAAGTCATGAAAAAGCTTCTGCTTATAATTACAATTTTACAAACCATACTTTTAGCAACACCTCATAATGTATTTATAATCAAAGATAAAAATGGAAAACTCATAAAAGGTAAACGTATTAACCACGTAAAAAATGTTTTTTATGATGATTTAATTAAAGAACAAAATGAAATTTTAAAGGCACTCGATAAATTGCAAGCCAAAAAGAAAAGCCTTCAAAAAGATCAAAAGAGTAGTAATTATGATAAGAGTAATATTTTAGCAAATGCTAAAAAATATCTTGGTGGTAAATACGTTTGGGGAGGCACACTTCCTGAAGGTTTTGACTGTTCCGGATATGTACAATATATTTATGAAAAAGAGGGTGTAAGCCTTCCACGAACAGCATGGGAACAATCAAAAGTCGGAAAACCTATTACTAAAATTAAAGAGTTAGCAAAAGGTGATTTACTCTTTTTCAAAACAACCGATAGTCGCCCTATTCCCATTACCCATGTAGGGCTCTATTTAGGAAACGATAAATTTATACATGCAGCATCACGAAAAAAAGGGATTATTATCTCTTCACTCTCTAAAAGTAGCTACGGTAAAAAATTGGTAAAAGCAACACGAATTATAAAGTAGGTTCAATTTTATCGAACCTACGCCTTTCCACCTTTGGCAGATTGAATAGAGTGAATATAGGAGTAATCTATTTTAATTGTTGACTCTTTTGGTAATTTGGTCACCAAGCGTCCAACCATTCCTTCAAAATCTTCAAACAAATAATTTGCCATTGATCCTGGAATAGGATTGATCTCATTCAATAAAACTTCTCCATCTACCACAAAAAAGTCACATCTTATAATAGAACCTTCAAAAATATTTGCATAAACTTTTTTAAAGCTCTCTTGAATATCTATTTTAAGTTCAGCAGATATCTCAGCATCCATTACTTTACCATCACGAGAAAAGTCTAAGTACTTCTTCTCAAAATCTAAAAACTCTTCTTTATTTGGCTCTTCTACAATCGAAAGTTCAAAATCAGATGTTTTACATCCTGCTTGGTTGTATTCTAAAACACCCTCAATAAATGGCTCTATAAGTACTTGATTATCAAACTCAAAGGCTACATCCAATGCATAATCTAACTCATCTTCATTTTTTACAATACTCACTCCAATACTGCTACCCAATCGTACAGGCTTTATGATAACCGGATACTCCAACTCTACATCACGACTGTCGGTTGCATTTAAAACAGAGTATGGCACGACGTTAACCCCTAAACTCTCAGCATAAAGTTTGGTATAAAGTTTATTATAACTAAGTACCGAAGCATCAACACGTGGAGAAATATAGGCAATATCATTAAACTCTAACAGTGAAGCCATTTTACCATCTTCACCGTCACGACCATGAATCAGATTAAGAACCGTTCCTAAATTCTGCTCTTTAAGTCCAAACATTCCCTCTGTACAAAAAGCACCTTTTTTTAAAATGAGTTTTTTAGCTTTTTTATACTCACCCGATGAAAAATAATTTGATTTCATGTTTTTTGATTCTATCAAATAAAATTCTCGATTACTGTCACAAAAAATAAAAGAGAGTGTTGACTTTTTTAAAACTTTTTTAAGTGTAATGGCCGAAACGATGCTAATCTCATGTTCGTAACTTGATCCACCAAAGAGTATTGCTATATTCATATAATTGATACCTTATAAATAATTTCCGATATTTTATCCTTATTTCTCTTATAACCTTTGTAGTTTCTTAAGTCCCTGCTTCACTAATGAAGCAGTATCTCCGATAGCACCTGCTAAAGCCTTTTTAATCTGATCTTTTTTAAAGCCCAAACTCTCTAACGCCAACATCGCATCTGCCATGCCATTGTCTAGCAGAGCTGTGTTGCTATTTGTATCGACAATAAAATCTGCCAACTCCACCAAAATCCGACCGGCAGCCTTTGGTCCAATCCCCGGAACCCGTTTCAACAAACCTACATCTTTATCAGCCACCACCCGTGCAAAGGTAGCAGGTACAAAAGTAGAACACGTAGCCATAGCCACTTTGGGACCAACACCATTAATTTTAATAAGCGTATCAAACATCTTTTTTTCATTTATCTCCATAAACCCAAACAACAAATTCGCATCTTCACGAATAATCTGTGTCAACAACAATTTAACTCTTGGTTCTGTAATCGCATTTGACGTATTGACCGATATATTCACTTCATAAATTAGCCCATTAACATTTAAGTGTACAAATGTTGGGTCTTTTTTTTCTACAATTCCTTCTATTCCTACGAGCACTTCTTTATTCCTTTTAATTTAAATAACTTAGGTTAATAATTTATATTTTCATTTTAAAGCGTTTTTAATCTCTCAAACATATCAGGATACTTATCAGTTAAAGCAAGTAATGTTGTAGCTTGTTCATTAGGCCTACTTGTTCCAAGTTCCCACTTTTCTAATGTTCGAGTAGAGATATGTAAAAAGTTTGCAAACAAAGCACGACTCATATTGTACTTATCACGAATAGCACGAATCTCTTCTGCTTCTAAAACTTTTCTATCTTTTTTTTCTATTGTTGTACTTCTTAATGTTAATTTCTCTTGTTCAAAATCTCGTACATCTTCTAAACCTTGTTTTAACTCTTCAAACAAATCTCGTTTAGGCATTTTTAATCTCCTCTACTATACTTTTAAGTATCTTTTTTTCATTAGGTGTTAAGTCAGACATTTCATTTTTAGCATACACAGTTAAAAAATGTATATGGCTTTTCTCTACTAAGTAGAGGTAAATTGTACAAGTACCACTTCGTTTTCCTTTACCATTAGCTGTCCAACGAATTTTTCTTAGACCACCTGTTCCTTGTATCACATCACCTGCCAAAGGTTGTTCTAGTAAAAAATTTTGAAATGATTTATAACTTTCATCATCAAAATACTTCTCTCGTAGCTTCTCGAATATTTTAGATTCTATAAATATCATTAATTGTACCTAGTTTGGGTATAGTATGTCAAGTCTATTACACCATTTGATTTTTTATTAATTATAGTATGATTTTATGTTAAAGATAAAAAATATGTCAAATTGTCATATTTATTCTATTGAATTTGGTTTTTGACTCGTTCCCATCGCTCCGAGACTGTGCAAGAACTCCTTCCAGTCTCAAACATTTCCACACCTATTTAACAACTTTTCTCCTCTAAAACCATAAAATCCTATAGTAGCAAAAAAATAGAGCGAAATATATAAAATCATAACGATATAAGCCACTATTTC
>JAHJJU010000033.1 GCA_018822805.1 bacterium | reverse complement strand
GGGCTCGTGAATTGACAAGGCCGTTTCAAACAGTTTTTTAATCATCATCGCTTTTCCCTTTTTGGGAAAAATCTACGATTATCTATCCTTTTTTAAAATTGTATTCTTCTAATTTACCCACTCAATTTGAGAAGGAACCGATTAAAAACGTTTTTTGACGAATTATCTACAGGAAAAATAGAATTAACGGAAGATGTAATAAGAAATAGTGATTTTCTTCATTGTTATTTTTCAACGGTAAAGGCTGTATTAAACACAAATCGTTATGAAAAAATTAAATATTTTGCACGATTATTAAATAATACCTTAGATCATAGTACAATTTCAAATACTGATGAATATGAGAGTTATTTAAAAATATTAGATGATTTATCTTTACATGAAATCTATATATTAATGATACTAAGAAAATATGAATTAAAATACCCAATTGGTAACGAAGAAATAATGCGTAATCGACTACGAGAAAACAATAAAATTTGGCAAGAATTTTCTGAGGAAGTAATAGATAAATTTAAAATAATAAAAGGTGAATTAAATCCTATTCTAATTCGCATTGAGAGAACAGGATGCTTTTATTATCCAAGAGTACAAGCAAATGATACTAAACCAAATAGTGGAATGACCACTTCACTGTTTCACAAATTAATAAGTATAATAGAGACTGTTACGAAAATATTTGTAACTAGTTGATAAACAAGGATAAACATAATATCTTTTGATCAACCTAATAACAACCGAATTTAGATGATTTTACGATTAAAAGATTACAAATCCAGACGGTGTTTGATTTTTTTAAAGTGATATTTTCACTTTATTTCGTAACAGTCTCTAATAGAAAACAATGTTGAAATAACTTTCTAACCCCTTGGCCGCACATAACGCCGGGATCTGCTTTTGAGATGTTTGAGAATTGGCGCGATCAATCCCGCCGTAGGTGACACTTGCCCTACTTAGGCAATATTAAGAGTGAGGATATCTAAAATGCGACGAAAAGATATTTTGATTTTATTAGTAGTACTAGGTATTATCCCATTTATTTCATGTAAGAACAATATTTTAGTCCCAATAAGCGACAATAATAATGATACATTATCATTGAATTTCTCAACCTCTTCTACTGGCATTCTTTATTTTGATACTTATAGCAATTCAAATATGGTAGATAAAATCATACGTATCTATTTGCTAATGTTCATTAAAACTGCTCTATATTAACGTTTTTATTTTGCGTTTATACTAAACTAAATCTATAAACATCTGATAAAATGTAAAAATTAATCATGATTATTTCCCTATTTATAGGCTTTAAAACAAAAAGTATGTTATTATAACTCAAAATCTAAAATTTGAGTTATAAACAATGGAAAAAGATATTATTGAAAAATCTCCCTTTACCTTCGACGCTTCTTTGTACAATGTTCAAGAGCATTGGGACTATATTCAAAAGTATAAGTCCGAAGACCATAAAGGACGATACCTCTACTGGGACACTTTTCGTTGGCGAGTTGCTAAGGGGGATGACCCTCTCATTGCTTGGTGGGCGACCAAACTGGCAAGATTGACGCAATACAAGTTATTGGACTATACCGATAAAGAAGAACACCCCTTTGTCTTCTGTACACCCGATACCCTTCAAGCCAAACTGCACAGAATTACGCAATTTTCAGCTGAAGGTTTAGCCCCTGTCAACTCGGTGAAACGGAACTACCTTATCTCTTCATTGGTGATTGAAGAGGCGATTAGCAGTTCACAACTTGAAGGTGCCTCGACCACACGACGTGTGGCAAAAGATATGCTGGTCTCATCACGTACCCCCAAAACCGAAGATGAACGGATGATTCTTAACAACTATCTGCTGATGCGTGAAGTCAAACGTGTTAAAGATGAAGAGCTAACCATCGACATGATTTTAGAGTTTCACCGTATTGCAACCCAAGGAACACAACAAAATGGTGTTATACCCGGTGAACTGAGACAGGACAATGAGATTGTTATTACCAGTGGTATGAATGGAAATGTGGTACATCATCCTCCCTGTTATACCCAACTGGAAGAGCGTTTACGGCTCATCTGTGACTTTACCAATACCGATCACTCTGGAACCGATGGAACGATGTTTATTCACCCAATTATCAAAGGAATTATTTTACATTTTATGATTGGCTACGAACACCCCTTTGCTGATGGAAATGGGCGAATAGCACGAGCCATGTTCTACTGGTTTATGCTCAAAAGTAAGTATGACTATTTTGAGTACATTTCCATTAGTAAACTGCTCAAAGAAGCTCCTATACAATACGGTAAATCCTATCTATACAGTGAAATAGATGATAATGACTTGACCTACTTTATCTACTATCAGGTTGATATTATTTTACGGGCGATTGATCAACTGCTGAACTACCTCCAAGAGAAAAGCAAAGAGTTTGAAGAGATGACCACCCTACTACATGGTTCATCCATTGGGGACAAACTCAACTTTATCCAAAAAAACATTGTAAAAAAAGCAATCAAACATCCTGGACGTATCTTTACAGCCAATGAGGTGGCTGTTGACTATGACATCTCAGCCAATACGGCTAGAAAATACCTTAATGAGATGAGCAAATCCAAACTGCTTGGGAGTTATAAAGATGGTCGAACCATCGCTTATATTGCTCCTGAAAATCTGTATGAAATTTTGAAAAATTAAAAGGAGAACTATATTTTAAACCCCATACTCTTAGAACCTTCAAAACTAGAGCCCAACTCTTTCTCTATCTCTTCTATGAAATCTTGTAAGCTGAAGACACTCTCTTCTCTTACGGCGACTTTATAGGCTGTATTGCGTACTATCAGGTTAATCTGTCCACCTGTGAGTTCATGTTTTGAAAGTTCATCAACATCAAGCTCCTCTTCATAGTCGGCATTTTCAGGTAACATAAAGTGCCAAAGACGTTTTCGCTGTTTTTTACCCGGTTTCTTGAACTCTATTTTGTAGTTAAAACGTCGTGAAAATGCTTTGTCAATGTTGTCAAGCAAGTTGGTGGTCGCTATCAAAACTCCTTCAAACTTCTCTATCTGTTCTAAGAAGATATTCTGCATTTGATTGTGCATCTTCTCAGCCGAACCTCCGGGACCTTCGGTTCGAGAGCCTAAAAATTGGTCCGCTTCATTCAATAGTAAAATGGGGTCTACTTTTGCCTCTTTACTCAAACTTTTAAAGTCATCAAAAATCTTACGTACATTTTTTTCACTCTCACCCACATACATGGAGAGAATCTTAGAACAATCAAAACTCAAAATAGGACGCTTCAATGTTTTTGCCAAACTTACAGCTGTCATGGTTTTACCCGTACCCGGACTTCCATAAAAAATAATACGGGCATCTATCCCTTTACGTTTGTCTTTAATACCCCATGCTTTCAACTTGGCATACACATCTTTGTCGACCTGTTTTATAAGCGTATTGAGTACTTCACGCGTTTTAGGGTGCAATACCACATCACTCAAATCCGTCGTAGGTGTCAAATACTCAAAAAGATCTTGCTCTTCAACCAGTTTGTCTAGCTTCAACTTGGTTACTTTTTTCTTTTTATTGGGGTGAATAATACGTTGCAGTATCTCCTCTTGCAAGTAGAACGAACGGCTAATTCCTCCAAACATATTGAGTATCTCCTCGTAGTCAATGATGTTCTCATTAATCAGTTTTGAACCATCTTCAAGCAACGATCGGTTACGAATCTTGTCATACTCATCAAGTGAAATCAGCTCAATCAAGGTATTCATATCCCGAAACTGTCCCTCACCTCCGGAGTACTCCTCTTTAAGTAGTGCCAAGAATATACGCTGTTCTCGCTCATCCAACTGTTTCTCTTTAAAAAACTCTTCTACGACAATCGGCTCTTCGGTAATTTTTAACCGTTCAAGAATACGCTGACTCAGTAATACCAATTTATTTTTTAAACGTCCAACACTTAAAGAGCTGTCCGTAAAACCCAGTTTTGAGACCGACATTTTATGTAAAAGCTCGATCACATCAAATTGATCTTGTAGGTACTCCAAATGATCGGTATAGGGTTTGATATCCGGAAGTGAAATTTCTAATGAACCCTCTTCAAGCAGACGCAGTAGGCTCATGCTAGGTCCCACAGAAGTGTTTAAAATTTCAAGTTGAGAAACCTCTTGAACTTTTATTTGTCCAAAACTCACTTGAACAATCCAGCCCATATCCATCAACTTTTTAACCACGCTCAGGTGTGCCAAATAATCATAGCCCTCATACTCAAAATTATCTTGCACCATATCAAGCACAGCCGTCTCTTCAATACCTTTAACAAAACGTCGACAGATATACTGCAACATCTTTGCCTCTTGTGGTGAACATTTTAAATGTTGATATATTTTTGCTCTTGTAACATCTTTGGCTTCTATAAAATTTATGAGGTGTTTCAATTGATTATTTCCTATAACTATAGTATTTTCTATATTATAACCAAAGATTTAGTGCTGTTTGTTTAGGAAAGTTTTAGAGAAAAGACGCGATAACTTTTAATCGGCTCTAAGGAGACAGGAAATAGGGAGTATAAAGTATAAAATTAAAAGTTATCAATGAGAGCCACTAAAAAAAGGGAAAAAATAGTATGACTCTCACATCAGTATTATAACGCAGAAATGGTCTAAAAAAGTAAAAAAATGAACTATTTATTAAAATTTTCTTAAAAAAATAATCTTATTTTACAGTAACTATTATACAATGTTACAACAGCGATTGATTGCAATACAAACTGTTTATTTATATTAAAAAAGTACCTTAAAGAAAGAATTTTTACTCATGAACACTACCGGTTTTCAAAATGAAAAAGCCCTCATAGAAGCCCTTAATCAAAAAAAATACCAAAATCTTAATAAGAATTTACAGAAACTTATACGCCAAAGCTTTCAACATTTTGAAGGAATTATTCACTGTGAACTCGAAGCAGGAACCAACAAAAGCGACATTAAAATCACCATTAACCAAGAATCCCATACCTATTCGGTAAAAAAAGGTCAAGGAAACAGTATTCATCAAGAATCTATAGAGAGCTTTCTTTCTTACCTTAAAATCGAACATCATATTACGCAGGAGACTGAGGAGAATCTACAACGTTTTATCTGGGCCGATGGGACACTTGATGGCTCAGGTGATATAAAAAATCGACTCTCTTCTAAAAAGTTTAAAAAACGCTATCCTGAAGTTATTAAACAACTGCAAAATGTTTTTGACCAAATTAAAAGAGCCCTTATTCAACGATTTCTGATTGATGGGGTAGAATCTGAAAGTTCAGCAGAGTTTATCTACTATGGTACCATACACAAAGGAGATTGTTGTCCTACAAACGATGTTCTTGAATGGGTGGTCAACCATGACTCCAGAGCCACCCTACATGTAGGAAAACTCTCTTTTCAAGCTTGGAACCGAAATTTAAAAGGTAAAAAGAAAGGTGAAAAGAAACGAGGCATTATTCAACTCAAATGGGGTGGGTTGAAAAAAGACATTAAAAAGATTGCCAAAGTCAACCTAGGAAAACTTCAAGAAATCAATTTTACCAAAACACTCAATCAAAAAAAGAATCTCAACTTCTGGAACATTTTAAAGCTTGACCCCAAAGAGCATTATGCCATTCGTGTCAAATATCAACAATACGGCACAGTAAACCAACAAAAAGTCTGGGCAAAAGCCGATGCATTCATTGCCAAAGGTTTTGTACCTCAAATCTATTTAGAAGCAAAGGATTTCTTTTTAGATGAAGATGACATTCAAAAGTTTCACTTAACGCCCGTCGAACACTCAGGAATTTCAATAAAACAAGTCGATTCACACCATTATCAAATCATGAAAATCAGTCCCTCAACTTTTAAAAAACTTTTTAGCTCAACCATCTTGGCTGCCGGAGCTTCACTCTATTATAGAAAACAAAAAAAATTAGTACTGAATCCAGCTATTTTAAAAGGGTGGAACCTCTCAGAAGAGGAGTTTTTTGAATATTACTCTAAAGTACTACACCTCAAAGTAGGTTCCGTCATTCATCCCAATTGTCAAAGCTGTTTAAAGAAGATTAAACGTTATGCCAAAAAAGAGATAGTAAAAAAGATTAAAAACAATAAAAAGCTTTCAGACTTTATCTTTTTAGGTAAAGGAAATTTTAAAGAGCCCTTTACAGCTCCATGGCTCTTTGCAGATGGGAAATTACAAAAAAACTCCCGTTTTCCATTTACCATTACCACGGGTTCCGGACGCAGTAAAGGAAGGTATACCATTGTGGTGAAACCGAAAGGATAAATATTTTTATTTAATTTTTTTGACGAGTAATTGCCCCAAAGCTCTAAAATTAAATGTTATGCTAAAAAAGAGATAATAAAATGCATTAAAAACGATGCAATACTGGGTAATTTTATCTTTATACAAGTGTCTATAAAAATCATTATTGCTTTCTTTGTCGTCTTAAATCATGAATATATTGACCACTATCTTCTATGTGACTATAAGGCTTAACATCACTTAAATCTTCATTTTCTTCATCAATGTATTCAATTTTTCGACTGTACTTTTTAGGATCTCTTTTTTTAAAAACCAACTTCTCTTCTTTTTGAAATGAATTTAAAAAATTATCTAATGCTTCAACTGTTAGCTCTTCTAGGTTTTGCTTTTGCTGTTTTACAAAAGTAATCAACTGCTCTTCAAACTGATTAGGATTGTCAATTTTTAAAGTAATGCTCATCGTAGACTCCTTTAATATTTTTCTTAAATTTATTGTAACATATTTTTTGATATTTGGAATCTTATCAATCCGATATAAAAAACCGTTTGGCACTTTTAACTTCCATATTCTGTTGCGTAAAATAGCTTTTCCAAACATTTTTCACCTGATCAATAAGCTCACGTGAATGTTTACGACGCTCAATAATGTGCAAATGTACCGTAACGTTTGCATCACAAGGAAGGGCATACTCTTTAATCAATGTTTTTAGTACCACTCAAACTAAGTACACCCAAATTTAATGAAATGAGTTTGGGTGTACTTAGTTTGAGTGGTACTAGCTCAGGAACCTTTTCCTCGTCCCAAAGATTACATCGTCACATTTTCCAAAAATTCGACTTCACCCCAACGAATCACCACCAAATCAATGGAAAAAACCATATCCAAATTTTTCTCTTTCATATAATAATACGCCGAATTAATCACCCGTCGTTGTTTGGTAGGTGTAAAGTTATAAACAGGATCAAAATCAGCCTGAGCAGACTTCACTTCGATAAAGTGCAAAACCCCATCGTGCATAGCAACAATATCAATCTCACCCAGCTTCCGAGCATAATAATTACGCTCCACAATACGAAATCCCTCAGCCTCAAGAAAAGAGATCGCCAACCCTTCATTTTTATTACCAATAATCGTGTTATTCAGTTCAGGTCGCATTGTTTGTCCTTTTTTGTTTTAATTATAAAAGAAAAAAAGAAAAAGAAGCAAAAATATGGCAAATTGTCATGTTTTATAATTTTCTCTCTACAAAATTTACTGAACTAGCAATCTGTGACTACTTTGTATTAGTTTATTTATATCATTTTTATACAAATCAAATATTGTAACAAAGTTTTTACCAACAAAATGTTTACCTGCTGTTATTAACTCTTGTGAAGTTGAACGATTTATAACTTTATAAATGAATTCTGAACAATACATTTTATCATCATCTAAAAGATTAAAATCCATGTCAAAAATAATATTTTTTTTACTAAGTTCCAAAGCATAATTTAGCATATTTTGGTGCAGTTTTTCAGATAAATCAAAACGATAGACTGCCCAAATAGAAATGCCCTCTAAAAACTCTTCTATAGATTCAATATAAACTCCATTATGTCCATGTTCCTGATCTTCTTCTGCATGAATGATAAAAATACCTTTATCAGTTTTATAAATCATTCCTGCATGAGAATAACGTTTTTCACCTTGAGAAAAATTCATAGAAATGGTTGAATCGACTCCATATCCTCGCCTAAAAATTATATCTCCATTCTCCAATAAATTGGAAGATGGAAATTTTAAAGATGGATTTTTTTCATAATGTGTCATTGAAGGTATTTTCTGAACCATCTTAACTTCATCATTTCCAAAAGCTTGATATAAAAACCAAAATATTCCTATACTTATCAAGGGAAGTAAAATCCATATACTCTTTTTTATCATTTATTAAAACCCTATATGAATACCCATATTCAAATAGAGTCCATTCATATCGGCATACGCATCCAATTTGGTTGTTCCATTAAATTGTGTAGCAGAATAGTTTGCAGAAGTTAAGTTTTCTAAACCCAATGAAAATTTGGTATCACCACTACCCCATAAACTTTGAATACCGTAAGCAAAAGCACTTTGTGAACCCATATCGACTTGTCCTTCATTATCGTTGTAATACATGGCTGGATAAAGTACAAACTTTACACTCGGACCCACTAAAACTTGCTTGTTCCACAATTGGGTTTTATAAAACAGTGGAAGTTCTAACGTAATGGCATCATTATGATAGTCATCTCCCAAAAGTGTGGCTTGTGTAAAACCTATGCTTGGAGCCAATGAATACTCGTCATTTAGTTGAAAACTTTTCCCTATTTCCAAATAGAGATTATCGGTTAATCCTTCTCTAAATAGTCCACTACCACTATTATCCGTATAGGTTGACTCAAAACCACTTTTCATTCTTTCAATAGAAGTTTGATAACCAAACTCCATAAACCAATTTTTATCATTCACAGCTTCATCTGCCATACTTATTGATGATAAAACCATCATGCCTATTAACGTGTTTTTTAACATTTTTTTCCTTTTTATTTTAAAACGTATTTCGTAATCCTATACTAAATTGACTACCTTCAATATTAACTCTATTTTTTTCATCTATGGAGGAGTAACTTCCATTAAACAAATATTCATAGCTAATAAACCAACTTTGAAAAATGGCTTTTACCCCTAAAGAATACGCATCTTTATCTTCAAATAAAAGTGTACGTTCTCCATAAAAGTCAGAAATTTCTATTGAAGGTATTTTTTCATATTTAGCATATACACCACCTTTAAATCCTTTTGTCTCATACATCAAAGGCAAAGTAATATCATAATAATTATAAGAAAAAGAGGTTCCTTCATAAAAAATAAAATCCTTAGATGAAAAATGATAGCCTACCGATGGTTCCAATATATAATTATCGGTTATGTTCAAACTATATCCTAATGAAACACCTAAAAAGAATAAAGGAGAAGCTGTAGAAGTTTCATTTTTATTAGCATCAGGAAAATAAGCCATACCTGATAAAGGTATAGTAAACTCTGTATCCAAAAATATATTTTTGTCTTTTGCATAAATACTAGAAACTAGTACTATTAATATTAAAAATTTCAAATAATCCCTTTCTGATTTAAACAGATGTATTTTACCCACCCAACTTAAATTTATAGAAAGAGATTAAAAAAACTATTGAGGCACAACGCTCACCCGTAACGATTTAAACCTTGCCGTCATTATCAACTCATCTGCCTCATCTCCAAAGATATTGTTTATTTTAGAACGGGCATGATGGAAGGTTGTAAAAAGTGTTCTAGGTTTTACTTTATTGGTGTATTTTACATTCAATACCGAAGTTTCCCCATACTCGGTTTTCAAAATCACTTTATTGCCCAATTTACCTTCATCTTCCATAGAAGCCAATAAAGTATCTTCACTGTGGTTGTTATAAAGTTTTGCTGTCTGTTTGGTTTGTGCAGCATTGTTGTAGTGTGCCAAGGTTCGCCCTGTGGTCAAATAGAAGCCATCAAGCCCATCGGCATAAAACGCTTTGTCTAAAATCTCTTGAATCATTCCACGTGGTTCGTATTGCTTATACATATACATTCCTAAACCATCATCGGTTCTAAAGTCTAGTAGGTGAAGAATTGGGGTATCTTCTAAGTAAACCGGCCACTGCATACCCCGTTTACGGTGACGTGCCAAACGGTAGTATTGAGCTCCCGAAAAACGTCGTGGTGCAACCTGCGTTACTTCATGCCAAACCTGCTCACTGGTTTCGTGTTTAAAGTCACCTCCAAGTTTATTGGTCAACGCTTTAAGTACTTCCCAATCATCAGGTAAATCGGTCTCTACCAAGGGTTGTGAAAGATGTAAACGACGCATGGCATTGACATAAACACCCGTCTTTTCATAAGCAGATTTCACGCCAATAACAATATCGGCACGCTGTGCAATATCGGTCATGAACAGCTCTTGTACCATAATGAAGTCAAGGTTTTCTATGGCTTTGTCTATCTTGTTGAGGTTCGGGTGAATATGGGTAATGTCTTCACCCATGTTTAGTAAGGCTTTTATCTTCCCCTCAATCATCGCATCTATGAGTTGTGGGGTCATTAACCCTTCTACTTTTGGCTGTTGGTAGTCTGGTGCAAAGTACGGTAAACAACCCATATCACACGCCCCTTGAACATTGTTTTGTCCACGTAAAGGCATCAGCCCTGCTCCACGCTTACCAACATTGCCTGTCATAAGAGCCAAATGCGTAATCGCCATAACAGCGTACGAGCCATCTAAATGTTCCGTAACTCCAAGACCCCAGAAAATCATCGACTTTTTCACAGCGTACTCACGAGCAATGTTTGGAATCATCTTTGCTAAATATTCATAGCCTTCAATATTTTTAAAAAATGCAGGGTTCGCATACGGGTCATTTAAAATCTTCTCTTTAAACGCATCAAACCCTTTGGTACGGTTGAGAATAAAACGCTCATCATAAAGTTCTTCATCTATAATCACATACGCCATCATGTTTAAGACCAATAAGTTTGCCTCGTAAGGAATCACCCCATTGTACTTCGCATATTTTACCATTTTGGTTTCACGCACATCGATAATGGCTAAATTGTTGTGTGTTTTTGCCACATCCACAATACGATTAGAGACAATCGGATGAGCCTCCATGGTATTGGAACCAATCACCACCATAAACTCAGCATCGTAAATATCATCATACGGATTGGTGGCAGCACCTTCTCCAATGGTGGCACGCATTCCTTTTAGTGATGGAGAGTGACACACCCTTGCACAGTTGTCTACATGGGGAGACTCCATGGTCTCTCTACAGAACTTCTGAAACGAATACGAACTCTCACAGTTGGTTCTAGCCCCACCAATGGCACAGAAACTGTCACCACCAAACGTATCTTTAACTTCTTGAAGTTTCATCGCTGCAATAGAGGTTGCCGTATCCAAATCACAGGTCCAAAAGGTATCATCAAAGAGTTTTAATTTATTTTCAAATTTTGCTTTAATAGATGGATTTTTTTCAATAAAGCTTCGACGAATACGAGGTTCACGAACACGCTCATCTGAGTCCACAAAATCAAACCCAAATTTACCCTTGATACAGAGTTTCCCTTGAGAAACTACCCCATCTTTTTGAGCATATATTTTCGTGATTTTATTCTCTTCTACCACACCTGTAATGTCACACCCCACACCACAATAGGTACAGACGCTCTCTATCTCTTTTACATCAAATTTCATTGTCATTAAACTACCACCCTTGATACATTTTATATTAATCAGACTATTTTTATCCTATTTATACTTAAAATTAAGATTTTTTAAGGAAACTTCGTTATTATCCGAAAAAACAGATAAATAAAGGATTAAATATGTTTACAATTAATGTAGAAAAAGAGTGTGGTTGTTTTAAAAAAAGCCCTTATGATAACAATATGTCATTTGAGTCAAAAGATGATGCACTGATTCAAGCACAAACCATGGTCAATCACATGAACACAAAATTTTGTCAAAAACATGAATTTGAACTCAGTGAAGATGGTCAAAACTTTAGCATTGCTATGGATATGAGACAGCAACAAGCCCATTCAGGCTGTTGTGGTGGTGGACACTGTTCATAACAGTTTCTATCTAAAAAAGTGGTGCGTTAAAACGCACCCTACTTGAAATTCCCAAACACCAAAGGAGCTTTCAAATCCAACTCCTTAACCTCTTTCATCACAGCCTGTAAATCATCTATCTTCTTTCCGGTAACACGAACCTCATCACCCTGAATGGACGGTGTCACTTTTATCTTCATCGCTTTAATGGCTTTAACAATCTCTTTGGCTTCAGCCTTATCAATGGTATCCACAATTCGGTAAATCACTTTGATATTACCACCGGAAATGCCTTCCGTCTTCACCTCTTCGAGTGACTTACCGGCAATATTTCGCTTAATTAGTTTAGAAATCAATATATCTTTTAATGCATCAATTTTTTGATCTGAAGAAGAACTCAACGAAAGTGTCTTTGCCTGTTCATTCAGATTGATCTCTGCAACCACACCTTTAAAATCAAACCGTGTCGCCAACTCTTTTTGTGCCATAATAACTGCATTTTTCATCTCCATCATGTCCAGCTTTGCTGTGATATCGAAATAGTGATCTTTTGCCATACTGTATTTCTCCTATGTCCAATTTTCTTTAGGCATATTATGCACTAATTCCCATTTTTAGTGCATTAAAATCAAATGTTAATCTTTTAGTTTTATAAAAAGAGCCTCTTTATTCCAACTCCAACTGCATCAGATACATCTCTTCTCCATCCAAGATATCCACATCCACCCCTTGACAGATAGGACAACCATACTCATTTTTAGACAGCGTAGACTCCTGTTCACAAGCGTTACACTTAATAAGTATCGGTTGAATATTGATAACAAACTCAGCCTCTTCACACATCGTATGCTCTTTAAAAGTATTAAATGCTGTTTGTAAGAGATCCGGTTCTACACCACTCATAACCCCTATCTTAACCACCACTTTGGTCACGTTAATCGCATCATTGGCTTGGGCATACTCTTCACATGAGTCTAAAAGGGACTGAACGATACTGTATTCATGCATTTAACAAATCCTTGGAAGCAATTCACCCGTTGGCATCTCTAAAAAGCGTTTGGTTCCCCATGCACTGTGTAGCACCACACGTTGCACATAGGCAGTACTTACTTTTCCGACAATGGTAGCATTATGAGATTTTTCAAATGTTTGCAATACCTCTACAGCTTTCTCTGCCTCTGCCTTATTCACAGCCAATACAAAAGTTCCCTCATTGGCTAAACTCATCGCTTCAAATCCAAGCAGTTCACAAATCCCTTTGACTTCATCGCTAACGGGAACACGCTCTTCTTCAACTTCGATACAGATATTGGACTGTTTCGCCCACTCATTCAGCACAGCACTCACACCCCCTCTGGTTGCATCGCGTAAGGCTGTTATTTTTATACCGGCATCCATTAACGCTTGAACTTGTGGAAAGAGTGAGGCACAATCACTTTTTAAATCACTTGACAATTCCATCCCCTCTCGTGCTGCAAAAATGGTAGCACCATGACAACCCACATCACGACTAATAATAATCACATCATCTTTACCAAGGTTATTGGAACTGATTCCTTTTTGTTGTACTTCACCCACACCCGTGGTATTGATAAAGATTTTGTCAACCGATCCTTTGGGTACCACTTTGGTATCACCACTCACCACCATGGCTCCATTAAGTTCCAGCTCTTGCTTCATAGAATCTACAATGCGTTCAAGCTCTGCGATGCTAAATCCCTCTTCGATAATCACGCTACAGGTTAAGTACTTCGGTTTGGCTCCCATCATGGCTAAATCGTTACAGGTGCCACAAATAGCCAGTTTTCCAATGTCTGCCCCTGCAAAAAAGAGAGGACTTACCGTAAAACTGTCGGTCGAAAAGGCTAACTCCCCACCATGAATAATCGCTGCATCTTCACGCTGTTCTAAAATCTTATTTTTAAAGGCTTTGTAGAAGACTTTAGAAATCAGTTCATTGTTCTCTTCACCACCATTACCGTGGGCTAAGGTTATGGTTGTGTTCATAGTAAGTTCCCATACTTATAGTAGGCTGCACACGCCCCTTCACTGCTCACCATACAGCTCCCCAATGGATTCGATGGTTTACACGCTGTTCCAAATACTTTACAATCTTTCGGGTTTTTCTCGCCTTTTAAAATCTCACCACAGATGCACAACTTATGGTCGTCTATCTCTTGGGTTGGCAGAATATCTTGGTAAATTACTTCGGCATCAAGATGAGCAAATACATCTTTAAGTTTCAAAGCACTTTTAGCAATATCCCCAATCCCTCGCCATCTAAAATGTTCGCGTTGTTCAAAATATTTATTATTAAGGGCTTGTGCCATCACATTACCCTCACGGTTCACAGCCCGTTTGTACTCTACTTCAAGTGCACATCGACCCTCAACAAACTGTTTAACTATCATGCCAATCGACTGCATCACATCCACAGGTTCAAACCCTGAGACCACCACTGGTTTGTTAAATTTCTCAGGAAATGGCTCGTAAATTTTACTACCACTAATCACACTTACATGGCTGGGTCCTAAAAAGGCATCAATCTTGCTTGGAGCCAACATTGCCATCGCTTCAGGAACGGTCACATGGTTGATATGAAAGTAGATATTGGAAACCTCTTTTTTAATCACCGTATCAATCAACGCAGCCGTCATCGGCGTGGTGGTCTCAAAGCCAATGGCAAAGAAAATCACCTTTTTATCAGGGTGCTCTTTGGCGATTTTCAGACAATCCATTGGAGAGTAGACAAAGCGTACATCAGCTCCTTTACTCCGTGCATCTTGCAGACTGCCATGGCTTCCCGGTACTTTTATCATATCCCCCAGTGTGACGAGTATCACATCTTCTTGCATACTGAGCAGATAAGCATGGTCAATTCGCTCTTTGGGCATAATGCAGACAGGACAGCCTGGCCCATGGATAAAGTGAATGTTTTTGGGCATCAATTGGGGCAGTCCATACTTCATAATGGTATGGGTATGACCTCCACAGACCTCCATAATATTGATGTCTCTATTGAGTTCAGAGGCATCCTTTTTAATTACTTTGGCGTAAGCCTTAATGGTTTTGGCATCACGAAAATCATCATAGAAATTTTTCAGCTCTAATCCCATCTTACTCTCCTCGATTTGGACACTCATCATCTTCAAGTATCGCTCTTTGTCTATCCTCTTCATCCATTTTTTCAATGATTTCTCGGTAGACTTTTAAACTCTCTAGTGCGTCCTCTTTATCGATCTTGTTCATTACAAAACCGATATGAAGTAAAACATAATCACCAATCTGTACATCATCTTCTGCCATCAAATCCAAACTGGCATCGCGTTGTACCCCCATGGTATCGACGGTGGCACTATTGGTCTCTTTATCGATTTTGACCACTTTAGAGGGAATTGAAAGGCACATTATCGCATCTCCATTTTAAATTTTATCCAGTTGGCTACTTTTTTCATGGAAGCTTCATCCTTGGTACTTACTTCCAATATATCGACATTGGGTTTGAGCTTTCTAGCCATCGCTTTTTCAGCCTCCATGTCATACTCAAAATAGGGAAGCAAATCGGTTTTGGTAAACAAAATCAAATCGGCTTGACGAAACATCACAGGGTATTTGGCAATTTTATCTTCACCTTCAGGTATGCTCACCAAAACAATGTTCAAGTGACTCCCCACATCGTAACTGGCAGGGCAGACCAAGTTCCCCACATTTTCGACAAAACAGACATCCATGGCATCCAAATCCATGTGATGCAAGGCTTTATGCACCATAAAGGCATCCAAGTGACAAGCTGAACCCGTCTGAATCTGATGGGCTTGAATATCTTTGGCTTTGAGTCGGTCAGCATCACGATTGGTCTCTAAATCCCCCTCGATAACCCCAAAGTTAAAATCAGCCAAATCAGCCAAGCCTTCTAGTAGCGCTGTTTTACCAGAACCAGGGCTACTCATCAAGTTAATGCACATGACATTATGAGCATTAAAGTGTTCACGATTGTGTCCAGCTTCATGATCATTTTTATCTAAAATCTTGGTAATGACATCAATGGTTTTTTTATCATTGAGTTGAGGGTTATCCTGTAGATGCTGATGCGTCTTTTGATGCTCCGTTATACTACAACCACAGTCTGTACACATATTTTCTCCTAATTCTGTATTTTCGTAGGTCGGACTGCCCTCTGTCCGACAAAAATTTAAACGGCATATTAAGTTCATGTCGGGCAGAGGGCAGCCCGACCTACCAGTTACCCCAATAACATATTTGAGCCAACCAATACCGAAATAACCCCTGCTGTACCAAAGACCCGTTTCAAATTCTCTTTACTGTTGAGTAAATTTTTGTTAATGTAGAGTATCACAGTCCCAAACCCCACAAAAATCACCATCACTCCAAGAGCAAATGCCAATACCATCACCAAATCCACACTCTGCCCCTCTAAAAATCCAAGGGTTACCAACATACCACGTACCCCACCAATTCCCATCAACGCTCCGATTGTAAAAGCTGAAGTGCTGTCTCGGTTGTTGTGTTCATGGCTCTTTCCAAACCAAATATGTAGATGCTCTTTGCCATCATGAATATGTTTGTGCAACTGAATTCTATCAGCATAAACCATAAAAAGCAGATAGAACCCCATACCTAAAATAACAGCTGAAGAGACAACATCACCATAACCTAAAATTGCTTCACTGATATGGTAATGTTCTAAAATTTTAGCAAAAACAAAAAGCGTCAATCCATGCCCTACAGCAAAGAGTACGATAATCATTATGGTTTTCTTTTTATCTTTACCAATCGAAAAATCAGCAATGGCTGTTAAATGATCCGGTCCAAAGGCATGTAACACACCATACCAAAATATTAATAACAATCCTAAATTTTCCATTATCTCTCCACTAATTTAGTTAAAGCCCAATAGAGCTGCCCCAAAGCAATCCCTCCATCATTAATCGCCGTCTCCTGCTGATAATAATGGACAATATTTTCCTTTTTCAACCTAGCCGTTACCAACTCCAACAGTGTTTTATTCTGAAAAACGCCCCCTGTTAAAATAACCTCTTGTTGTTCTAGCTTAGAAACTTGAATAATAATCTCTACCAAGCTGTTAATGAACATGCTGTTTATCTCTTCAGTAGAAAGGTTGTTTTTTAATAGAGTCTGAATGATTTTAATATTGATGACTCCATCTTCAATAGTAAAGGGGAAACACTCGGTTATCGACGGAGTGTAAAAACTTTCACACAAAAGCCCACTCTCACCCTCGTAACTGATGGTTTGACAGACATTAGAAAGTGAAGCCACAGCATCAAAAAGCCGTCCTACCGAACTGCTAAGAGGGGCATTAAGATTTTTACTGTAACTTTGATGTAAAATTTTGAGTTCACTTGGATGAAACGACTCCAGCAACTGCACATCCAACGCTAAAACCTCTTCTAAACCAAGCTCATCAAACAACATGCTCAATGCCACACGTCTAGGCTCTTTTATCGCTTTGACTCCACCAAGAAGTTTGATGGGTTTAAAAGTATATTTTCGCTCATCTCCTAAAAAAACTTCACCACCCCATAACGTACCATCATCGCCATAACCCATTCCATCAAAGCTAAACCCCAAGTAGTCCCCCATTAATCCAAACTCGGCTTTACAGGCATAAACATGGGCTAAGTGGTGCTGTACGGCAATGAGTGGTCTGTTTTGTGCTTTTGCCCACCTTGTGGTGTGGTAGTTGGGGTGTTTGTCATGCACGATAATATCAGCTTCAAAATCATAAAAGCGTTTAAAGGTCTCAATGGTACGTTCAAAATAGTCAAAAGCCACCAAACTGTCTAAGTCTCCAATATGTGGGGATACAATGATGCTGTCCTCAAATGCAAACGCGATGCTATTCTTGGCATTGGCTCCTACGGCTAGAATCTTTTGGTTGGCTTTAAAAGGGAGTTTAATTACTTTAGGAGCATAGCCACGAGCGAGTCGTAGGGTTTGTTTCGTGTTGCCAACCACCTGAAGCAAGGAGTCATCTACGCCATTTACAATGTCTCGATTAAAGTCTAAAACCACATCAACAAAAGGGAGCTTTTCAAAAATATCCTCTTGATGAATAATAATCGGTTCATCCCCCAAGTTGGCACTGGTGGCGATAATCGGACTCTCTAAATGTTCAAAGAGTAGATGATGCAGGGGGGTGTAGGGTAAAAAACAGCCGATTCGGTCGATATTTGGAGCAATATTTTTACTAAGCTTTTCGGACTTTTTTCTCTTTTTTAGAATGACAATAGGAGCTTCTTTAGAGCTCAAAAGCTCCTCCTCTTTTGTATTGACATAAGCTATCTGTTTGATTTGTTCTAAATCTTTACACATCAGTGCAAAGGGTTTAGTCGGGCGATTTTTATCGTCTCTAAGTCTCTCAATCACTTGACTATTGCTACCATCACAAACCAGATGAAATCCTCCAATCCCTTTGATTGCTATGAGTTTACCTTCGTTGATAAATTTAGCAGTGGTTTGAATGATTTCTGTTGCTTTAAGCTCAAACAGTTTATCTTTACTCTGTAGTGTTAGACTCGGCCCACACTCATAACATGAGACAGGCTGAGCATGGTATCGTCGATTAAGAGGGTCGGTATACTCTGCTTGGCAGGAGGGACACATAATGAAGGATGCCATCGAGGTATTGACCCTGTCATATGGTACGGTTTGGATAATCGAGTAACGTGGTCCACAATTGGTACAGTTGGTGGCGAAGTAGTTGTGATATTTCTCTTGCTCTTTGATATCGGCCAAACAGTCAGAACAAACAGCCACATCGGGAGAGACCAGAGCGATTTTAGAGCCTGTTGCTTGGGTTTGGATGATGTCAAAGCGTTGACCATGAGATGGCTCCTTGGAGCTTTTGCTTAGGGTATCGATACGGGCTAGAGGAGGGAGGTTGGTTCTAAGGTCATGTTCAAACTGTTGCAGTTGTTTAGGTTTACCCTCGACCTCTATCTCCACCCCCCCAGGGCTATTTTTGACAAAACCTGTTAGCCCCAATGCATGAGCGATTTTATAGATAAAAGGGCGAAAGCCAACACCTTGCACCAGTCCTTCTATAAAATAACGCTCTCTAATCATCTAAGGCAAATACTTTTATCTGTTTAATTGCCATTGTTATACCCACTTTGGGGATTCGCATAACTCTTTATGATGCTTTCTAACGGTACCTTCTGCTCTTTTTTCTCATAACGCACACCGGCTTTGTCCAGTTCAGCGATGCTTGCTTCTATAAACGCATCAAACTTTACTTTAAGGGTATCACTTAAGCCAATATTCACACTTTGAATATCTTCAGGGATAATCCCTATAATGTTCACCTCTGCCATCTTTTCAAGCAAGGAACATATCTCTAACATCTCCGTTATTTCAACTTCATGAGCCGTCTGTTTGTAGCTTCCTAAGCCCAACAACTCCTCAGAAGGGAGATTATAAATCGCTCCTGCTTCATCGTCCATGGTAAGGGTATCGAGTATCAACACTTTATCATACTCTTGATAATAACTCATCAAGTGAAATCCAAGCACACCCCCATCAACCAGCGTCACATCATCTATAAAATGGTAGTTCTCTTCAAGATACCGAGAAGCATAAACCCCCACTCCTTCATCTTGAAATATAATGGTACCGACCCCGACTATGGCTACTTTCATATTTGTCCTTAATGTTCTCTAGGGGTGAGAGTAAAGTAGGATTGATAATTATTTTTCAATCCTCATCATCACAATCTCACCATAAACACAATCAAGTCTTTTAAGTACATCCATCGCCTCTCTGATCTTCACTTCTTTACACTTATGCGTAGTAAACAGTAGCTTTACTTTGTCGTCACTTTTATGAGGTTGCTGTAACATGGACTCTATCGAGATATCAAATTTTTCAAGCTCTCTGGTAATCGCTGCTAAGACACCTGATTTATCATCCACTTCCATTCTCAGGTAATAATGCGTGCTAATTTCATCTTGAGGAAGAAGGGTCAGTCCACTCTCTAACCCTTTTTTATAGCCCAGCATAGGACCTGTATTTCCACGAACAATATCTACAATGTCGGCAATAACTGCAGAAGCTGTAGCATCACCACCGGCTCCTGCACCGTAGTACATGGTCTCACCTACTCGGTCACCAACGACAGAGACGGCATTCATTACTCCATCTACTTTAGCTATCATACTGCTTGCCGGTATCATCGTTGGGTGAACTCTTAGCTCTACACCCTTTTCTGCTTTTTTCGCAATTCCTAGCAATTTAATCTCATAATCAAATTCTTTAGCAAAGTTTACATCGGTTTGAGTAATCTTTTGGATACCCTCAATTAAAATATCTTCAGGTTTAGCATCAATACCATAAGCAATACTTGCCAAGATAAGCAGTTTATGAGAAGCATCAAAACCACCCACATCAAAAGTTGGGTCAGCTTCAGCATACCCTAAATCTTGAGCTTCTTTGAGAATCTCATCATATTGAGCACCTTCATTAATCATCTTGGTCAACATGTAGTTGGTGGTACCATTCATAATGCCTTGAATCGATTCAATATGATTGGCTGCTAAACCATTTCTTAACGCACCGATAATGGGAATACCACCAGCCGTACTCGCCTCATACATAAGTGGTATCTCTCCGGCTATCTCTTGAAGTTCATAACGGTGGTAGGCTAAAAGGGCTTTATTGGCTGTGACAACAGCTTTACCCTTTTCTAAGGCTTTTTTAACCAAAGCATACGGCTCTTCAATTCCACCCATAAGCTCTACCACAATGTCAATTTCAGGATCATCAATAATATCCATCGGATTGTCTGAAAGGGTAATATTTACCCCTCTCTCTTTAGAAAGGTTTTTAACGACACCTGCTTTGACAACAATTTTTTTACCGGATCGTGCCTCTAAAATATCTGCATTGGTCTCTAAAATATTCGCAACACTCGCCCCTACTGTTCCAACACCTAAGATTCCAATTTTTACCATATTTGTTTCCTTATTTCTTTTAACGGTGCGTTGGGAAACGCACCCTACACTTTTTCTGCTTCTACTGTTTTCAAAAATTTCTTAATATTTCTAGCAGCTTGTCGTATTCGGTTCTCATTTTCAATGAGTGCAATACGTACATACTTATCACCATATTTACCAAATCCAATTCCCGGGCTTACAGCCACTCCGGCTTCTACCAACAATCTTTTTGAAAACTCTAAACTTCCCATATCTTGACAAACTTCAGGAATTTTACCCCAAATAAACATAGAGGCATTTGGTCTACCCATTTTCCAACCGGCATTGGCAAATGCTTCTAACATAACATTTTTTCGTTTTTCATAAAGAGGAATAATCTGTTCATCAGGTACATACCCATGCTCATCAAGGGCAACCGTTGCTGCTACTTGAATAGGCGTAAACATACCGTAATCTAACCATGACTTAATACTCTGAAGTGCACCAATAAGTTTTTTGTTACCCACTATAAAACCAACTCTCCAACCTGCCATATTGTACGACTTAGAGAGGGTATAGGCTTCAACAGCAACTTCTTTAGCTCCCTCTACTTCAAGAATAGACGGTGTTTTATACCCATCAAAAGTAATATCTGCATAAGCAATATCCGAGATAATATAAAAGCGTTTCTCTTTTGCCAAGGCAACAATTCGCTCATAAAACTCAGGTGTTACCGTAGCTGTTGTTGGATTGTGAGGAAAGTTCAATACCAAAAATTTTGCTTTTGGTAATGAATTATCTAATGCTTCAGTCACATCAGCCATAAATCTGTCTTCATCAACTTCAAATGTCTCTTCATTAAAAATCAGCTCCATCTTCTCAACATTTGCTCCGGCTAAAATAAACGCTTGAGAGTGAATAGGATAGGTAGGATCAGGAACAATGGCTACATCACCGGGGTTAGAGATGGCTTGAACCAAGTGAACATACCCCTCTTTACTTCCCATCGTTGCAACCACTTCACTATTGGGGTCAAGATCAACATTGTATTTTCGTTTATACCAATTTGCCATCGCAAGTCTGAGTTTATAAATCCCTTTACTCGCACTGTATCCATGTGTTTTATCACGCTGAGCTGTTTCACACAACTTATCAATAATAGGCTGTGGTGTTCTACCATCAGGGTTCCCCATAGAAAAATCTATAATATCTTCACCATTACGTCTTGCAGCCATTTTCAGATCATTAATCTCAGCAAAAATATACTTTGGCAATCTATTTATTTTTTCAAATTGAATCTCTTCAAACATTAACTATCCTCTACTTTATATTTCTTTTGAATCTATGTTTGTGATAGTGGTTTACCAACCACGTTTTCCATTCATATCTCTAAACTCTTGTTGAGTCAATTCTCTTATCTCTGTACTGTCAACATAAAAGAAATGTTTATTTCTATCAGCAACTTCAACGGTTTTTATCTCACTAACTATATCCACATATCCATGTCCTGTTACCAATAAGAAACGACCACCTTTTATATCAAATGGTGTTGAAACTTTCTTCATAAACTCTTTACGCTGTTTTGTATCCAAATCAATAAAACCAAACCACAACATCCCTCGTGTTGGATTAATCGTGATGGTTGTTATCTCTGAAGCAGTGGTGTTATTATCTAATGAAGACTCTGAAGCAACTTCTTGAGCTGAACTGTCCACTAAAGTTGTATTAACATCTTTTTTATTGGCATTCTCTTTGGTTGCTACAGTTGCAACCACAGATTGAATCGTGTTAACAGGCACTTGTACCTCTTGTGTTGTTCCATTACTCTCATTTGATTCTTGAGCTCTTAAAACAATACTCTTTTCAACTTTAGGTTCTTCAACCGTATCTATTTTTACAGACATTTCTTCACTGTTTTCTATAACAATTTTTTGAGCATCCTCTGTACTAATATTGCTCTCTAATGCTTTTCCATCATCGAAAAACTCTTCTTTATCTTGAATATTATTAAGTAAACCATCCAGTTCACCTTCGTTATAAAGGTACCATCCTCCGGAGAGAAGTACCAAAATTATAAACCATTTAAACAGGGGAAATCCACCCTTTACCGGTTTTTCTCGAGAAAGAACAACCATATTTTCATCAATAGTTATATCCTCTTCAAAATGCTCTTTAACTTTTTCTCGAATATCCTCTACCTCTATCTCCGGATATTCTCTCTCTAAAATCACTAAAAATCCTAAAGCTTTAACTCGATTTAATTTTGAAAAATTTTCATTTGCCAAAGCATTCAAATTTTGCTCTGATATATTCGTTTTTGTACTAACCTTAATAGAGCCTTCTTGTTCTATAATTTCACTTAATTTCATTTCCCATCCTATGTATTAATATCGCTGCTGCTGCACTTACATTCAATGAATCAAATTCATGCCTCATCTCAATAGAGACCATCTCATCTATTTTAGACTTAGCCCGTTTTGAAATACCTTCACCCTCAGAACCTAAAACCAATACTCTTTTACCCGTAAATTGACACTCATCCAATCGCTTACCATTCATCATGGCACCATAAACTTTAAATTCAACGTGCTTCAACTCATTCAAAACATCTAAAACATTAGGAATAATTACAAAAGGCATGTTCAATAATGCACCTGAACTGGTACGCACAATAGAAGCAAAATTAAGTGTTTTCACTCCACTAGCTATAATACCATCAGCACCTAAGGCATAAGCTGAACGTACAATAGCCCCTATATTTCCTGTATCTGTTAAAGTATCCAGAACAACAATAAAACGCTCTTTTTTCAAAGTGCTTAAATCACTCTGTACAAAAGGTTCCATCTCGACCAAAATACCTTGATGATTTCCTCCTTTGCTCATACTCTGAGCCCACTTCTCTTCTAAGAATTTGATGCGTGGCCGATACGCTTCAAAAAGCTTTTGAGGTAAAATCCCTTTTTTTGCAATGTACACCGTTTTAATGGCTGCTTCATGCTCTTGCAATGCATGTAAACAAACCTGTTTTCCATAAATAATCATAAAAAAGATTTTATCAAAATTTTGCTGTGTTTCATATATTAAGCAATAACCTTAGGATATCAACTCTTGATACCACTCTTTCACATTTTTATCTGTTATTTTCGCCAGTAATTTAGCCTTTACTTTAGGCTGTAAATCAAAGGCTAAAATATCTTCAACATAAAGTGCTTTCGTCTGCTCTTTTTTCCCTTGAATTACCACAACCCATTCCCCTTTAGCATTGATGCTCTCAAACTTTTCTAAAAGGTCTTTCGCTGTTGCTCGATAATAGTTTTGAAACTTCTTACTCAACTCTTTTGCAAAGAAAACTTCTCTATTTCCATCAATATTGGCTATCTCGATAAGAAGCTTTTCAATACGGTGAGGTGCTTCATACAACACCACATTATCAGGCTTGTTCATAACCTTAACCAGTGCAGATGAACGCTCACTTCCCTTTTGAGGTAAAAAGCCAAAAAAAAGAAATTTGCCCTCTTTAAATCCAGACGCTGCATAAGCTGTTGTTACAGCTGAAGCTCCGGGTAAAACATCGTATTTCAAATCATGTACTTGACAATACTCAACTAAAATCTGCCCGGGATCTGAGATAACAGGCATACCTGCATCACTCACATAGACCACATGTTCATTTTCGAGTCGTTGGGCTACCTCCTTAAGTCGTGCTTCTCCATTATGTTCATGAAAAGATAAAAATTCAACCTCAGGATAACTAAAATCAAAACGCTCTTCTAAAATACGAAGCAGTCGCTTGGTCTCACGGGTATCTTCACATAAAAATAGTGTGGCTTTTTCAAACTCTTTTAAAGCTCGAATGGTAATGTCTTGGGGGTTTCCAATAGGGGTAGGGATAAATGTTAGCATATAGTAATTTTATTTAAAAATCAAGCAAAGGGTAGAGACGTGGCTCTACCCCTACATAACCATTAAAGGTTGTATTTTTTCTTAAATTTGTCGATTCTTCCTGCAGCATCAACAACTTTTTCTGAACCTGTAAAGAACGGGTGACACTCATTACAAATATCGATTGTCATTGTATCTTTGTTTGTTTTAACTTCAAATGTATTCCCACATGCACATGTTACAGCACATACTTGGTAGTCTGGGTGAATTTCTTTTCTCATGGTTTAACCTTTTAGTTTTTATTAACGCAACATAGTGCGTGAGCCGACTGCTGAAGCCAACTTTAATGTCAGGTAACTAACCTGCTCTAGCATTTTGCTCTTCCCAAAACAATGGGGTCGTTGCAACACTCTTTGGTGAGACAACAATTTTAGGTGCGTATTATATCGAAAAGAATTTAAAAAAAAATTATCCTAAATAACAAAATAAAAATTACATCTACTTTACACAAACCTCTGATAGAATCAAACAATAAACTTACTAAAAAGGATTATTAACTCATGAAAAAATTTTTACTTTTTCTTACCTTCCTGTTTACAGTTGGTATAGCCGACGAAATAAAACCATGGACAAATGCTTTAAAAAACTTAAACGATCAAGAACGACATGTCATTGTCGACAAAGGAACCGAGCGTGCCTTTACAGGAAAATATGTTCACCATAAAAAAGATGGTGTTTATACCTGTAAAGTCTGTAATGCTCCTCTCTATAAATCCGATGACAAATTCGATTCACACTGTGGATGGCCAAGTTTTGACGATGCCATAGAGGGTGCAATAAAACATCAAACGGATGCTGACGGTCACCGAACCGAAATACTCTGTGCCAAATGTAATGCCCACTTAGGTCATGTTTTTAAAGGAGAGCGAATGACAGCTAAAAATGTACGTCACTGTGTTAACTCTATCTCTCTAAATTTTAAGAAACAAGATACCCATAAAAGTATTATACAAAAAGCCTATTTTGCAGGGGGCTGTTTTTGGGGTGTTGAATACCACCTAGAACAACTCGATGGAGTCAAAGAGGTCACTTCTGGTTTTATGGGTGGAACGGTTAAAAATCCCTCATATTACGATGTAGTGCGAAAAAATACGGGCCATTTAGAGACCGTTGAAGTTGTTTATGACTCCACTAAAGTGAGTTATGAAACCTTAGCCAAAGCCTTTTTCGAGATTCACGACCCCACCCAAACCAATGGTCAAGGTCCAGACATTGGCTCACAATACCTCTCAGCTGTTTTTGTAGAAAATGAAGAAGAGAAAAAAACCGTTGAAAAGCTCATTAAAATCTTAGAAAACAAAGGGCTAAAAATAGCCACCAAGATTTTAGAAAAAAATGACTTTTACAAAGCCGAAGATTACCATCAAGACTACTATGAACGGAAAGGAAGCAAACCTTATTGTCATGCGTATAGAAAGAGGTTTTAAACTATTTTAAATTTACGTGGGTAAATCTACTCACGTAAGACAATTAAGAAAAAAGCTTACTATAACCTCATCTCCTCTATCTTGTTTTCAAAAATACCAATAATATAATCAAAATCGCCATACCCACACCCTCTAAACTCCAAAACCCAAGCTCTTGCTTTCAGCAATTGCTCTAGTGCCTTATCGAACTCTTTATTGAACTCATGTACTGTCGAAAGTTTATAGTGGCTTACGCTCAAATCTCTTTTCGCTTCGATGCTGTCGGGTCGTCGGTTTTGGATATCTTCTGCAAGTTCCAACCCCTCTTGATAATGCTTTAACGCTTTCTCCACATCACCCTTTTGCAAGTAGATGTCTGCCAGCTTCTC
>JAHJJU010000032.1 GCA_018822805.1 bacterium | reverse complement strand
TTGTTTAACAAAAGATTCTGCTATTGATGCTTTTCAGATTCGTAATCTATCAACAAAAAGATTTATCAAAAAAATTGGAGTGATTGAAAGTGAGTTACTATTTATTGTTCACTCTATTGTTGCACAAACTCTATCTGTACGGTATAAGCTTGTAGTGGATTAGATTTGTAGGGTGCATTTTAATCTAAACCATCTACACAAAACTAAAAAGAAAACCAAATAAAATAAACAGAGGGAATAAGTTAAAATAGGATTAAAAAAAGAGAAGAGTGATGAGAACAATAGGACTAAAAAAAAATAGACCAAAGATTAGCAGATAGATTCGAGAAGTTGGTAAGAATGAATATGACTATAATGCAAAAGACAGCTAATGGAATAAAGTCAATAATATCTATAGAGAAGAGTATGAGCCAAGTACAAGCATCATGGCGATTTTTCAATAATGAGATAGTAGATATAAAAGTAGAGAATGAGCCACTTGTAGTAACAGGAGTCGAAGAGATAAAAGAGCAATGTGATGAATATTGTTTGGTTGCCCATGATTGGTCACAAATAGATTATAAATATCATTCTGATAAAGAAGAGTTGTGGGAAAGAAAAGAGCAAAAGAAGATTATTGGGTATGAACTACAAAGTTCATTGGCAATAAGTGATAAAACAGGAGAGCCAATAAGTCCACTTGCTCAAAATCTAAAAACTTCAAAAGATGTCTATTCTACTTATAGTGATAAGATAGGCTATAACGAAAGCCACCTAGAAGAGTTAGGAAATCGAATAAGATGGATTCAAAGCTTAAGTTTAGGGAAGAAGATAGTTAATGTGGTTGACAGAGAAGGTGATAGTGTAGGCTTTCTAAGAGATATAAAAGATGAATTATTTTTAATTAGAGTACGAAATCAACCAACAATACATTGGATAGAGAAAGATATCACACTTAACGGAAAAAAGCTATCACAAGCTTTAGAATACAAAAGAATCAAAACTATTAAAAATAAGAAAAAAACCTTAACATTGGAAGGTTGTGAAGTAGATATTGAAGTAAGAAGAAAACAGACAATAGACCGAAAGATAAATGGAGAAAGGGTTCAAAAGAGAATAAAAGGAGAAGCAGTAAAATCTAGATTTATTGCTGTTAAACTTCTCAATCAAGAAGGAAAAATTCTATCCACATGGTTATTGCTAAGCAATGTAGATAGTAAAGTTTCATTAGAGACTTTAGTGACATGGTACTATTATCGATGGAATATAGAGAACTACTTTAAACTCCTAAAATCAGGAGGACACCATTTAGAATCATGGAGACAAGAAAAACCTAAAGCTATCTTTAGACGATTAATTGTTGTTGCTTATGCCTGTACACTTGTTTGGAAATTGGCTAATTCTAAAGATGAAAAAGCCATAGAAGTACGAGACTTACTTATTAGAATAAGTGGAAGGCAGATGAGTTATGGCGTTAATTTTACGTATCCTGCCTTATTTGATGGCTTCTGGACACTATTAACAATGTTTGATTTATTTGAACTTTATGATTATGATACTCTTTTAGAAATGAAATCATTTTTAAAAGAGTATTTTGATGGTATTGTTTAAGTGTTTTTTAACTTGTTGTGTAGATGGTTTAGATTTTAATGCACCGTTATTTTAATCTTTATAGCTTAAATAAGCCTCACGCATTCTCTCAAGATTATTACTGATGTAACTGCTGTTCAATCGATCTCTATCTAAATAATGGTTCACAACTTCAAAGTCTGACTCGGGAATGATGCCTCCGTAAGGTCTTTGAATATTGCCTCCAGATGCTTCATTAAGTGTAGTGCGTAGTCCATAAGAGAAATCTTTTTTCCCTTTGATTTGAGCCAGTTTACTGTTGTACGACTTACGTGTGGTGAGTGGTATGCTAACGATAAATCCTGCATATTTGTACCCTACATCTTTGGCATAAAAGGCTACAGAGGTTTGGTCAAAAAATCGTTTAAATTGAAGGGTTGGACCTCGGTCTTGATCCCAATACTGTCCGTACATTACCTCGGTATAGAGGTTTAAAGGCTCATAGTAATAACGATAAGAACCCAAGTAGATGTCACGCTCTTCTCTGTTGTCTCTGTTTTTGTTACTCTTTTGGTCTTTTGTTTTAAAGGTACCTACCTTAAGGTTAAATCCATGTTCACCTGAGGTGGTGGTAAAATTACTTTGGTTCATCACTCCATAATAGTCGGTTTCAAACTGTCCGATTGATAGGGTATTGAGCAGTGATTCATAATGCGTTGTTTGGTGCAGATTGGCATTGACCAATCTGCTTTGTATTCGATCCTCATGTCGGTTGGCATAGTAAGCATGTTCATCAAAATTTTTACTGTTGACTAAAGGGGTCTCATAGAGTGCTGAAAGCGTCACTCCATCATAAACATTGGTATAAAGGTTGGCTCTTAATGTCGCTAAATAGTCAAATACCCCTATCTCTGTACCCACTCGGGTCAAGATACCCGGTGAAAGTTCAAGTCGGGGTTTAAAAAAGCTGCTGTTTTGTTTCGGACTTATAAAGTGTACCTTTGTCTCATCAAAACTTCGTGAAAAAGCCAAGTTCGCTTTTAAGGCTTGCTTGTGTGCTGCAGTAGGTTGGTTTACATAGTTTTCAAAATCCACGACATTACCACTCATGCTGATGGTCTGTAAATTGTTTTTAAGTAGAGTAATAATGTAGTGTTTATGTGTACTCTTTTGAGTCACCATGGTTCCTAGTATGTACCCTAATGCATCCAAATCGGTATGGTCAAAAATGTTGTTTTCACATTTGACATAGATGCTTTTTTCATAAGTTCCCACCTGTACATTTTCAAAACCAAAATTAACCAATTTATTTTGAATTTCTGTTAAGTTACTGTTTTGTTTTGAATCAACTGTAGTTAAAGGCTTATTTTTTGTACCATATACTTTAGCATTTTGCTTAGCATGCGTATAGATAGATTTTGTTTGACTACGTTCATGTAAAGGCAATTCATAATCAGCAAATAGAGGAACAGTTAAGTTTACTGCAAAATGAGTTTGACTCTCTGTTAAGTTTTGAGCCAATGTCGCTTCTAATTTGACAGAAGACAACAAACTATCAGGTACAGCCAACCGTAACCCTGCATGGTTCTCTTCTCCATCATGTTCTGCCATGACTGAGAACCAATCGGTTACCTTGGCTTCAGCTCCACCGAAGATACCATCCATGCGTTTGCCTCTTACGAGTTTATCACTTGCTTTTCCATAACCAAGTGATGCACGTAAAAACCCTAACTCTTTATCTATAACTATGTAGGTATTATCATAAAAATTGGCTACACCACCAAAATCTTGAGCTCCTATAGCAATGTTAGGTAGATATTTATGATGATAAGGAATTTGAAATTTCACATTAGCAGAAAGGTCACGTGCATACTTTGGTGTCTCCACTAATCTTCCGATAACTTCAAAGTATGGGAAGAATCCTATTCCGGCTATGTAATTTTCTTCAAAGTTATAAGGAGTAGTATAATTATAACTGCGTAAATTATTATCAAACTGATTGTTAAATTGAAAAACAGCATTCCCCTCTTTAATCACTTGAGCATTAGGTGTATTAATGAGTCCTGTAAATCCTTGTGATGAGAGAGAGCTTGAAAAATTTTCTGCAGCTAAGAACGTGGAAGAGAAGAGAAGAAGGGTAGACAGACGCATTTTTTACCTTTTTTTGTTGATTTATATGTTTTAAGATTATATCATTATTTTAATGTTCTTTGATGGTTGTAGGGTGCATTTTAATGCACCATTAACCCTAATAATTTTTCCTGATACATTAAAGCTGTATCCTCATCCATGGCTTCAAATCGAGTGACCAATTTTGGCGTGGTATTACTAGCACGTATCAACCCCCAACCCTGTTCAAAAACCACCCGTACCCCATCAACGGTGATAATCTCTTTTATAGGTGGAAAGTCTGCTGGAGGATTGGTCAATTTCTCTTTTAATGCATCAATAATTTGAAACTTTTGCTCTTCAGTGGTGTCGATATTAATTTCATCGGTTGAAAAAAGTTTTGGAAGTTTTTCATATTCGGCATCATAATCAAATCCATTATGAAGCAGTTCTAAAGCTCGTAAGGTCGAGTAGATGGCATCATCATATCCAAAGTATCTGTCGTTAAAAAAGATATGACCTGATACTTCTGCTGCAAAAGAAGCATTGGTCTCTTTGATTTTGACCTTTAGGTTACTGTGCCCTGTTTTGTACATAATGGCTTTTCCATAGGTGTTAATGGTATCATACATGATTTGTGAACATTTCACTTCACCAATCACGATTGGGTTTTCTATGAATCGGGAGAAAAAGAGTGCCAGCACATCTCCTTTGAAATTGTACTTGGATGAGAGTACAGCGATTCTATCGGCATCTCCATCGTAAGCAAACCCTAAATCGTATTTTCCTGTAGCGAGTTCTTTTTTGATGTCTTCTAAGGTTTCTACTTCAGAAGGATCAGGGTGATGGTTGGGAAATGTTCCATCTGGCTCTTCGTACATGATTGTAAAGTTCAGATGCAGACCTTCGAGTATGGCTCTTAAAACAGAACCAGCTGCCCCATTTCCACAATCAAAAACAAAGGATTTATCATTTAAATTTAAATGTGAAAAGGCTTTTATCATATAGTCAATATAGGCTTGCTTGGTATCTATATTGATAGTGGTTTCATTATCTTCAATTTCATTATCTGAAGCTAAAACTTTTTCGCCAAGAGCGTAAATGTCTTCTCCAAAAAATGGTGTTTTATCGATGGTGATTTTAAAGCCATTGTACTCAGGAGGGTTATGGCTTCCTGTAATCATAATGGAAGCATGAACCTCTTTCCCATCATTTGAGATATAGTTAGAAAAGTAGTTCACAGGAGTGGCTACTAAGCCCATATCAAGCACAGCTATACCAGCTTTATTAATACCAGATGTTAACCACTTTTGAAGTTGAGGTGAGTGGGTTCTTGCATCATATCCTACTGAAATGTAGTGTGCTATTGGAAACTTCTTTAGTACCTCTTTTGCAAAGAAGTAACCTATTTTTTTGACAGTTCCTTCACTAAGCTCTTGCTCAAAAATTCCTCGTATGTCGTATTCTCTAAATATACTTTTACTCATTTATATATTTTCCCTTTTTTTTAGTTTTTTTAAATTCTAATTTAATTTTGTAGTGTTTCTAATGCTTCTACAACAAAATTCAGATATTTGTTATCTTCAATGAACGCTTGAATTAACTCTTGTTTGAAATTTTTTTCTATATTATTAACTAAGTCTAAAATAATATTTTGAATATCATCTAACTTTTGCTTGATTATTCCCCAAACAATATCTTGATCTATACCAAAGTATTCATGAGTAATAGCATTTCTAAAATCAACAATGCTTCTATACTGTTTATCTAACAAATTATTTTTTAATAGATATTTACTGGCTTCACCAATAATTTCAAATTCTCTAATGACACTATCCCAAGAGCGAAAATCATGCAATAACGCTTGTACATTATCAAATTCACTTGAAACTTTTTTTATTTTTAAAATAGCAATATAAATGTCAAAAATAAATAGCTCAATATATCTATCTACTTTATCTATATTATACATAGATAAAGTCCTTTTTAATTCTATTTTTAATAAATGTTTTCATTGATTTATAGGTACCTATATCAACAGGTTTTTTTAACATAGAGGTTAAAAACTCTTTAGCTTCAAAAAGTGCAAAAGCATCTTTCAGATTTAATTTCAGAATAGCTATATCTACATCACTCTTATCGGTATCTAAGCCTTTAGCTACACTTCCAAAAATGGCAAACTCTTCTATGCCATATCGCTCTTTGAGTATGGGTTTTAGTTCTCTTAATTGATTGATAATTTCATGATTCATCGGGTATAACCTTTTTCATAACGAATTAACAACTAGAGTATACCATACTCTCTCTTCGCCTATTTACTATTTAGTTCGATTAAAATCATCCTCAATCCGAACAATATCATCTTCACCTGTATACTCTCCTACTTGTGCCTCTATTAATACCACAGGGATTCGTCCTTCATTTTCCAACCGATGCACTTCACCCATTTTAATGTAGGTTGATTCATTAGGGCGAACCAGCCGTGTTTCATTGCCTACAGTTACCGTAGCTGTTCCACTCACCACTATCCAGTGTTCATTTCGATGAAAATGTTTTTGAAGGCTCAAGCGTTTGCCTGGTTTAACCACAATACGTTTAATCTTATAGCTAGGCGTATCTTCAAGTACCGTATAGGTTCCCCATGGTCGATGGGCTGTGAGGTGAATGTGGTGTAAATCGGTTGTCTTTTTGAGTTCACTTACTACTTTTTTAACTTTTTGAGAACTTCCTTTTTTAGAGATAAGTAGTGCATCCCCTGTATCTACTACTATGGTGTCTTCTATATCTACGGTAGCAATCTTTCTTTCAGCCCCATAGATAAGATTGTTTTTACTATCAACCGAGAGATGATTTGGATTTTGTGTATTTCCATTCTCATCTTTTGGAAGTTCTTCATAAAGGGCATCAAAGCTTCCTACATCTGACCACTCTATATTGGAAGGGACAACTTTTACAATATCACTTTTCTCCATAACAGCGTAATCTATACTGTCTTCTGGAATAGCTAACATATCTTCATGTTTAATACGTATCATCTCATCGTGTGAAGCATTAGATAAAGCAATTTTAGATGACTCATACACTTTTGATGAATGTTTGTGAAGTTCATCTAAAAAAACACCAGCTTTAAACATAAACATACCAGAGTTCCAATAGTAGTTTCCAGCTTCAAGGTATTTGGTAGCTGTCTCACTATTAGGTTTTTCATGGAATGCTTTTACATCAAACGCATCGGCTTCTATGTACCCAAATCCTGTTTCGGCAAACGATGGGGTAATTCCAAAGGTTACCAAGTTATCACTATTAGCTAATTCATTGGCTTTCTCTAAAACTTTCTTATACGCCTCTTCATCTTTTATAAGATGGTCACTAGGAGTAACCAATACTATCTCATCTTTGGGCAAAGCCAAACAAGCTAAGGCTATGGCTGGGGCTGTGTTTCGTCCTACTGGTTCCAATAAGTAGTTATTGTTCTCTTGACCCAACTCTTCTAATTGGTCTAGAGCTAAAAAGTACTGTTCAGCATTTGAGACAATAAATTGATTGTTACATACTTTAGCATTTCTTGCTACAGTTAGTTGAAATAATGATTTGTTGTCAAAGAGTTTTACGAACTGTTTTGGCATGAGGGTTCGGCTTATGGGCCATAGTCGAGTTCCATTTCCTCCACATAGGATTATGTTTGTCATGTTACACCTTTTTAAAATAATTTTTTGTATGATTATGGACTTGTACATCATTTAAAAGCTCATCAATATCAAACCATTTATATACTTCATGTTGATTGTTTACTTTTATTTCAGTACTTACCATTAGTTTATGAGCCAAAACAATATAGTGTGTACTAAAGCCATCATTAAATACATTGTTGTCATAAAAATGTTCATAAAGTCCATGAAAATTTGCTTGGGGTATGTTACTACTGATACTCAATTCATTTTGAACAATTCGTGTATAGGCTTCTTCTAAATTTTCATCTTTATATATTCTGCCACCAGGAACAAACCAATAATCTTTTGCAGGTTCATTGACTCTTTTACCCAATAAAACTTGATTTGAACTGTTTTTGACAATTAAGTCGATAGATATTAGGGGTGTGTTTTGGATAATCTCACTAAAAGTTTTTATATCAAGCATAGATAAAATTCTATTATTTTTCATCTTTTTCCTTCTCCTTCATATCTAATACTTGCCAATATCCAGCTTTTGTACTACCCACTCTTTTTATAATACCATCTCTTTTTAATCTATCTAAATGCTCTTTAATGGTAGAGTCACCTCTTTGCAAAATACTCATTAAATCTCTTTTTGTATATTTTTTATTTTGCTTTAAAAGTTTAATAATTTTTTCTTGGGTGGTTTCTTGGGTGGTTTCTTGGGTGGTTTCTTGGGTGGTTTTTATTTTCTTATTATTTGATTTAAATATAATGCGTAGATAATTATCTGTTAATAAGAAATCTTTTTCTTGATAAAATGATAAGATTCTATTCATGCCCGAACCAAGCTGTTCTACCATGTCTAGGTCTTTATATATTCTCATAACTTCTCTGTTTATAGGATTTGAATACCCTTTGAAAAAATCTTCTTGATTTTTAATAACAGACAAACCACCACTAGAAGTAATTTCTAATCTATCATCATATATCTCAAAAACAGGAGGCAATTCATGGCTATAATCATTATGAACAATTGCATTAATAACAGCTTCTTTTAGTGCAATAGGGTTCCACAGTCGTTGATTGATTCGCTCTTTAGAGGTAATAAGTGTTGCTGTTCTGTTTTCAAGTTCCAATTTATCGAGTACACTTTTGGTTGCTTTGATAAGCGAACAGTATCCGTACTCATTGTTTTCAATTAAATGTACTTTGTTCAATCCATCATATTTTGCTACTTTTATAGAAGTACCATTGGAGTCAGCCATCAGATAAGCCACATAATTAAATGCACCATCTTCAGTTAACAGTTCTAAATTGGTCGTAAACTGTTCATTTAATTTTAAGTTTCGTGCTTCATAATATATTTTTAACTGTTCAAAGGTTAAATCTTGTCTATGCGATTTTATTTTACCCAATGAGTTTCGCGTTCTTTTTGAAAACAGTTCTTCTATCATGGTTGTACTCATAGGTTCACTCGCACTTCCTAGACGAATAAAGCAACCTCGTGGAGACATTCCGTATTTTTTAATATAGTAGGGTGTTTCACTACCACTTGCTACGATTATTTTTAAAACTTCTTTATTGTCTCTTTTTTCTACTACCATGTCAAAAAGTCCCAAACATGAGGGTTCTATGTTGTGCTTTAGTTTATCTTTTATTTTTAGTTGGGTCTCATCAAGGTTAGCTATTCCTATGCTATTTCCATCTTTGTCAATACCAAGATAAATAATACCACCCTCTTTATAGTTCAAAAAAGCAACAACCTCTTTTTCTAAAGTATCGGTCAGTTTCTCTTTAATTCCCTCTTTAATCCCCTCAATTTTTCCAATCACATAAGTCCCTTCCCAAGTACTCGCCTTATCATGAAGTTCTTGTTTAAACTTTTCATAACGTTTTCGCTCGTTCTCATCGACTTTCATATAATCTAGTTTCTCTTTGGCTTCGGCTAATCCTTTGGCTTTAAAGTCACTCTCTATCTGTTCTGTTTTTAAAAAATATATCCACTCATCCAACGTATCTTTGGCTATTTCGTTAAAGTTATTCACTTTTATTACATAATACTCAGGGTATATTTTATCTATCTCATCGGTCTTATAGAGTTCTTTTTGTTTGGGGTTCAGTTTTAAAATAGAATGATTGTGCATTCCTTTAAAAATAGTGGTTCCTTTATAGATATAATCATCTCCCTCACCAAAGTTAAAGTACAAAATATTAATAGAGATAACTTTGACTATTTTAGAGTAAGCAACGCCTTCTTTAATATGTTCGGTGACCACTTTTGAAGTTCCATACAACATACGTTGCATATAGTCTAACTCTCGTCCATATTGAATCTCTATTAAAATAATCTCCTCTTTACTGTTTTTTACTTTAATATCAACGCGATTATATTTGTCTTCAAAAAATTCTTGATTGCTTTCACTCTCTAAAATTTCCAATATAAAAATATCTTCAAAAAGCAATTCACTTAAAAAACCCTCTAAGATTCCAAAATTGGCTTTGCTTCTGAGCAGTCTTTTTATTGCCCAGTCGAAACTGATGAGTTTTCTATTCATTTGTTTGATGTTCCTTTATTTTTATTTTTTTAGAGTTTAACATAAATTTATGGTGTAATTTATTACACCATTTAAGAAACCAAAGTTTTGAATGGAGTTTGGAGGGGGTTTTGCCTCAAAAAGAGGAAAATAGATTTTTGTTGTAAGGTTTAACTAAGTTTTAAAAACCGTCGTCCGTCACATCGCTCATCGTGGGGTAAAGAGGAGCAACTTCCCTTTTCCCAATGGCTTCAGTCGGACGGAGACCCTTATCCTGCTTATACTTTTCAGTTACAGCCATTTTCTTCTAAAGTTCCCGTAACCAACATCTTTTATCTCGGCATATTTCGCACCTGTGCTATTGCTACCAATCTGTTTTTCCTGCTATACACTGTGGATTTCTTTGGGCATATCAAATGACTTAGCCTAGCGAGGACACGCCATAACGATGACGGAAGATTTTTATGGCACGATTGTAAAAAAGACTCTAAGCAATTTAAGAGAATGCTGAACAATAAATTGTATGGATCAAATTATTGTATTTTAACCAAAAGTTGGCTAAAATTCTATCGAGCCTTGTGCTTGTGGAGTGGAATCGATGATTTGAACGGTCGGGAGATTCCACTCCTCCTTATTTTACTGCCTCTTTTAAAAATCGTCAAAAAAAGCTTTCGTTTATTTTATAGTTGTTTTTGTTAGAAGGTGTTTAATTGGTTTGCTTTCTTTTAAAAAGTTGCATGAACTTCTCTCTCATTACATACCAAATAAACAAACTATTTGTTACCAAATACCGTTTCCACATGCGTCTAGGTTCTTGTAGAAATCTATAAAACCACTCCAAACCATACTTTTGCATCCAAAGAGGAGCTCTTTTTACTTTTCCTGCCACCACATCAAAGCTACCACCTACACCCATAATAAATGGGGTATCTATAATGTCTTTATAGCTATTTAAAAATATTTCCTTGGTTGGGCTACTAATGGCTACAAAGAGTATATCAGCTTTACTCTCACTAATCTGTTTTGCAATGACTTGTTCATCATTTTTGTCAAAATAACCATTACGATATCCAGCGATGATATTACTGTTATACATATCTGTATATTTATCAACCACACCTTTTACAACTTCTTCTTTAGCACCAAAGAAAAAAACTTTGTATTGTTTCTCATAAGCCAATTTTACAAGATTTTGCATAAGGTCAATACCTGAAACACGTTGGGGCAATGGTTGACCTAAAAACTTACTTGCCCAAACCACAGCTTGACCATCAGCATTGATAATATCACTACTTACCACAGAGTCATAAAGTTCTTTGTCTTTTTGCATGTGTACCATTTTGGCTGCATTGACGACTACATGATGTAGATTGGTTCTGTTTTGTATGGATTTATCTATTGTGTTTAGGGTCTCTTCCATGGTTACTTTATCTATGGGGCAGTTTAGTATGTTTATTCTATTTTTCATTTTTAAACTCTTTTATATAAAAACTCATTGAAAAAAACATCCAAGATTGAGCCCATCTGATGTAGGGTATTTTTGAATTAAATCTTTTTTTAATCTGATAATAAAAATACCCTTTTTCATCTTGCATATTTTGAATAGTCCAATTTAATACTTTATCACCTAACTCTTTATTCTCTTTTAAAATTCCTAGTCGGTACAAAGTTACAATGAGTTGTGCAGGAGCATGAATATCTATAGGAAATAGAGCGTTATTGTAATATTTTGATTTTCCATCTTCGGTAAAAAATGTATTTAAATAATATTCTAAGCCTATGTTAATGTTTTTTTCATAAGTTGTATCTTTTGAGTATTTCATGTATTCACTGATACACTCAAGATTATAACCTGTATGAAAGTTATCTATCCACTGATGAAATGGTAATGTTCCATAAGCCCATGCACCATTGTTTTGTTGATAATCTACACAAAATTGGACTGATTTTTTTGCTTCATCTATAAGTTCTTTTTCATTGGTATAACTATACACACGAGCCAACATCCGAGAACCTAGTAATGAAGCATTAAATACTTGTGTAGTGTCTAAAGGAGAATAAGAAAAAGCAAAATCTCCCTTATCGTCATAAGTACGATTTAAATCTTTTAAAATAAAATCACAAATACTTCTAGCTGTTTTTAAGAGTTTTGGGTCTTTTAAAATATCATAAGCATCAAGAAGTGCATAGCCTATAAAGGTCGAAGCTACTACTGTAGGTGTATATTTAGGTTGAAAAAAAGCTCTTGCTTGCCAGTCGAAGTTGTACCCCCAACAGCTTCCACTCCATCCTTTGGTTTGTAGAGATAAAATCTCATCTATTAAGAACTTGATTTTTAATAGATACTCTTCTTTGGGTTCGACACTATATAGATTACAATAAGCAGATAAAAAGAGACCCAATCCTTTTGGATTGTACTCTTTTTTTACACCTAAAATATTACGAAGGTTAAAAGGAAGCCTTTTAAAAGATTGAATCCAAGCAAGTCTTATAAACTTGCTTCTATAAACTAGAGGAATAGTATTTAAAAATTTACTATTCAGTCCATCGTAGGGATCCCAACCTTTATAATTTTCTTTTTCTACATACTCTTTTAAGTTTTTAAAACTTTTTTTTATATTCATACAATTATCTCTTGAGGTAATCCTGTATTTAGGCTATCAACTATTTTAAAAGTTGTTAAAGTTGTATAACAAATAGATTCAAAACCAATTGGAGATTTTTTACCCTCTTTTACAGCATTTAAAAAGTTTTCGATTTCTTGTTTATGTCCTTTGCCAACTAATTTGAGCTTTTCTACGCTATTGTTTTTATAAATTTCTCCACCTTTAAAATCATCAATAACTGCTATTTTCTCACCTGCACTTATTTCAAATCTCTCTTTAGGCATGGCTTTGTCACCATTAGCTATATAGGTTAATGTTCCAACAGAACCATTTGCAAACTTAATATTAATAATAATATTATCATCATTTTTCAGTTTTACACTACTTGTATCTATACAGTCAGCATAAACTTTAATAGGTAAAGAGTCTGTAAAATATTGCATTAAGTCAATAAAGTGACATATTTCTCCTACTATTCTTCCTCCACCAGCTTCTGTTTGAGTCCAATGGTCTTTTGGGATGAATCCAGCATTAACTCTAAAGTTCATTACAAGTGGTTCACTTATACTCTGAAACTCTTCTTTAATCCGAACAGATACTGGTGCAAATCTTCTATTAAATCCTACCATTAAGAGCTTATTACTATTTGAATATGCCGTTATAATTTCTTGAAGTTCATCTTCATTCATGGCTAATGGTTTTTCTACAAATATGTGTTTATCTGCTTTAATAGATTCAAGTACAAATTTAGCGTGAGTATTGTGTTGTGTGGCTATAAATACGGTATTTATTTTATGATTACTCATAATATCATTAGAGTTTGTAGAGGATGAACTAAATCCAAATTTTGTAGCTACATTTTTAGAGTTGATTCCTGTATTGGTAACAACGGTATCTAAACTACCCCATTCTTTTGCCGTTGGGAGTAGATAACTCTGTGCAAAACTACCAGCTCCTATAAAACCAATATTTAAATCTTTGATAGCACTGTTGTTAATGCTTACCAATGTTTTTGCTTTTTTATCATTTTCGGGATATTTTAAAAGTATTCCTATAAATCTCTCTTTTACTTTTCCCAGCACTAAATCATAAGCTTTTTCAGCGTCATCTATATCAAATACGTGAGTAATAAGTGGGTTTAAATCTAATGAACCATTAGCAATAAGCTGTAAAAATGCTTGCATATTTCTCTGTTCTGTCCATCTTACATAACTGTATGGATAGTCATGACCCTCCTCTTCATAGCTTACATCATATCGACCTGGGCCATAAGAAGTTGAAATCTTGAGTTCTAACTCTTTTTTATAAAAGAAAGGTTCTCGTTGTATGTGCATATCAACAGCACCGACAACAACAATAACACCTTTTCTTTTTAAAATTTCACAAGATAAATCTACAGGGTCATTGGTTGGAGCAGCAGCTGTAATAATAACCTTATCAAATCCATATCCATTGGTAAACGCATCAAGCGAAGACAATAAGTTACTATCACCTCTATTCATGGCTTTTGCAACACCTGTTTCATTGGCTAAATCAACCATGCCTTGTGATACATCAATACCAAATACATTACAACCATTGGCTTGTAAAAGTTGACAAGTTAACTGACCTAACAGTCCCAATCCTATTACACAGATATTCTCACCCAATGTAGGGTCTGCTTGTCTGACACCTTGCAGTGCTATGGCTCCTAGAGTAGTAAAACTGGCTTCTTCAAAAGATACATTATCAGGTATTTTAACCACCAAATTTTGTGGAACACTTACCATCTCTGCATGAGAAGCATAATCTTGCCCAGCACAAGCGACTCTATCTCCTGCTTTAAAATGTCCATTGGTATCCATACTAGCTGAGACAACTCCAGCTGTACTATAGCCTAAAGCTTTTAGGCTATCTAGTTTTGTAGTTACTTTATCTATAGTGGCTCTTAAACCCTCTTTTCTAATGTTTTGTAACACTTGTTTTACTAAATCTGGTCTTTGTTTTGCTTTACCTATCAGTGAAGCTTTTGCTACACTTACAGTACCTCTTTCTGTTCCTGCACTGATAAGTGAAAATCTATTTTCTACTAAAACCATGGCTTTACTAAGTGATGGCATTGGAACTTCATCTACATAAAGTTCACCTGTTTTAAAGTTTTGTATTAGTTGTTTCATTTGTTTTCTCCATTAAGTTTTTATAAATATCTATCAATTTTAAATGATGATTTGTTGTTTCTTTCTCTTCTAATAACTCATTTTTGTCTGTATTAATTACTTTGTGAAAAGTTTTTAATAAGTCTTCAAATAAGCCATTCTTAAATAGGTATGTTCCTTTTGGTCTATTACATACATCAGATGAAATAGATGGTACATTACAATCATGTGCTTCTTGAATAGATACACCATAGGCATCTTCTCTATTTGCTCGGATTAGTAAATCAGCATAATGAAAATGATCTATTAAATTTTCATTCACTTTAATTTCAACTAAATTTTTTAGATTTCTTTTAGTTATTTCTTTGTAAATTATATCTATATTGTCATCGCTTCCAATAAACATAAATAATCTTATATTAGAGTTAGTATTAACGTTTAGTAAATCAAGTATTAAATCAATACCGTATTTTTCAATATATGATTTATTAACTAGTTTCCATACATTACAAAAAATATTATATGTTGTATAATTTAATCTTTTTTTATGATTTTCTTGTGCAGGAACATAAGCTGGTAAATAAATGCTTTCTAAATTATTTTTCATAAAAAAATTATTTACTTTTTTTGATACTGTTAATAAAGTTTTATTTTTAGTATTTTTCAGGAATATGATATTTAATTTTTTTAATAAAAAGTTTTGATTTAGTATAGTTTCATTATGCAAGGTTATCACAATATTATTTCTATTGAATTTTGAATATAAAAACCAATAAAAATATTGAAATCCAAATAATGTTTGATGAAAATGAACAATATTGTTAGTTCTTCTAAATAAAAAAGATATATACCAAGAAATTTTTTTCTTATTAGATATTATATTTTCTGATTGATTTTCCAGAAGTCCATGATTAAAAATACAATAATGAATATTTTTTTGTTTTAAGAATTCTACAAGTCTTCCTACATGATTAGATATTCCTCCATATGGAGGAGGAAATGGAGCAATTATTTCTATTTGTTGTTTAAGCATTTTTTATGTTCCTAACATCATGAAATTTCAATAACATAATTGACAAATAAATAGGTATTACAGCATTATAAATTAAATGACCACCTAAAGTTGAAACTATAAACCAAATAAAAATAAATGGATAAATAAATTTATATTTTTTACTATATTGAATCATACTTTTAAAGTATAAATAATAAAAAATTAATCCACCAATTATTCCAAATAATTGGAATATATCAAATAAATCCATTTCTGTTCCCATAGCTGAAAAATTAAATCCACCAAATAGATAGTGATATAAGTTATAAGGTAATTCCTGAATACTATTAAACATTTTTTCTACTCTTAGATTTCTACCTGATAGTAAAACAAACCAAATATCATAACCTCTATCATAAAAACTTCGAGTATATGTAATGGTTTTTTCAAAAATATTAATAATTTTTTCCCAGTCTATTAAAAATCCAATAGGTATAAGTACAAATAAACTATAGCTTATTTTTTTACTATGAAATAAAAAATAACCATATAGAAATAAAAATGACAATAATAAAAAAAATAGATTTGCTTTTGAACCAGTTAATAATCCAGCTATAAGAATAAAAAAAATAGATATTATATATTTTTTATTTCTATATTGATCATACTTAGCCATGTAATAAAATAATCCAATAATAAATATTCCAACGGTTTCATTTGTTGTTACAATAAAACCTTTATATCCAAATCTTGCATCTTGAGGATATGCTTCAAAAAAAGGTATATGAAAAATAAATCCTAAGAAAATACTAATAATAAATATTGTATAGGCTATTTCAAAAAAATTAAATAGTACTTTTCTTTTATCTTTAAAATAAAAAAATACAATATTTAAAACTATAAAAAAGTATAGTATTTTGTTTATTGTTATGATGTTTTGAAAAAAATCTTTACTATTTATTATATTTTCTGGTAAAACTATTAACATTCCTAAAGATGCTATGCTAATGAATCCTATTAAAATATAAATAGGCTTTATTATACGATTCTTAAAAAGTAAAAACAAGAAAACTACTTCTACTATGATTCTTGTTACAAGAGAGATACTATTAGATGTTCCCTCAATTTTCATTAATATTGCATTTAGACTATCCATAAAAAAACTAATATATATTAAAATAAGTACTAAATGATGTTCTTTTAATTTTAAAAAAGTAAAGTTTTTATTAGTATTTTTCTTTAATGAATTTAAAGAACCCACAGATAACACTCCTTTTATTTATTTTTTTAATTAATCTAAAATAAGATATTGAAAAATCATATTTCAATAAAAAGAATATAATTAATACAACTATTTCTTGTTCTCTTTTAGCTAATGTATTTACATTTGTCTGATTTAGATAATTTAATATTTGGTTTTTATTGTTAATAATAAAATTTTTAGATATTTTTCTTTTATCATTAGAAATACCTTTTTTATTTTTTTTTGAAAGAGATTCACCAAAATCTCTATATTTAAACAAAAATTCATTTACATTACCAAGCTTTGCATCTCCATTCCAAAATTCTATCCAAAGGGCATAATCTTCTGCACTTTTGTACTTTGTATTACCATAATATAAATTATTTTTAATGATAAAGTTTCTTCTTATCATAACACTAGGATGAGCAAATGGAGTAGTTATTGATAAGTAATTCATAAAGGATGCATGCTTTAATGGAACTAAAGCAGTATCAATGTATTCATTATTCTCATTTATCATAAAATAATGACAACCACAAATATCTAATGTATCTTTTTCCATCAGTTCAATTTGTTTCTCAAACCTCTCTGGCAAGCTTATATCATCAGCATCCATTCTAGCAATATATTTACCTTCTGCTTTTTCTACTCCTTCATTTAGGCTTGCAATAAGCCCTCTGTTCTCTCGATTTATTAGTGTAATTCTTATATCAATATTTTTATATTTTTCTATGATTTCTAAACTTTTATCTGTTGAGCCATCATTGATAATAATAAATTCAAAGTCTTTATATGTTTGATTTAAAATACTTTGTATTGCTTCATCAAGATAATTTTCGGCATTATAAACTGGCATTACAACTGATATTGTAGGATTTTTGTTTCCATTGATCATATCATCATCCACCCGTCACAAACAATATCCTTGCTTTGTCTTTCAAGATTGTCATCTACAAACCATCTTTTTGGTGCAATAACCATTTTCTCTTTATTTTGACTAAGCCATGCACCCCACCAACTAAAACTACTATTTGCAATAATATTATGATTACACAAACTCATAAGATAAATATCTTCATGTGGTATTCTTTTTTCTTCACTATCAATATAAACTGCATTTTTTATTTTTAAGTTTTGCTTACACCAATCAATATCATCTGAAAAAATAAAAAAATGAGTATTTTCGTATTTCAAATTTATCACCTCGATAGCATTTTGATAATATTCTAAATCACAACTACCATGAATATTAATATTTATATTATCTACGAAATCACCTCTTCTTATATGCAAGGAACAACTATGTTTTGATCCAAATATTTTTTTTTCAATTTTTTTTGTGTAATTCGATATTCCTTTGTTTGTACAAAATTGTTTTAATAATATTTCACGAATATCTTTAAAATATTTTTCACATTGAAAATATCCATCTATATAATTATGATCTTCAACTTTTAATAAGCCATCATTAAAAAGTAAACTATCCTCTTTAATTCGTTTAGAAAAGTCTAATCCTATTCTTCTTAATACTTTAAATAAAATATTATTTTTTC
>JAHJJU010000031.1 GCA_018822805.1 bacterium | reverse complement strand
GGGAACTTCACACAAAAGTCAAGTTATACAGGTTCTTCTAGTTCACTATCCAACTTCCATACAAGCAACAATCATAAAGTTATACTTTCAGGAGATGGTAAACAGATAGTTAGCTTTGAAGATGCATATTCTAGCTATTCTTATTTTAATGTTTTAGAGATTAATAACACAATCAGTACTGACTTTAGCTCAAAAGTGGTCGTATCCACCCTCTTCAACCACCACCAAAACCCTTTCACCTTAAGTGATGAAGTAAACTCCTACTTTAATGATTACGACAATGACGGACTCAAAGACCACTTAGACCCATTCCCAACAGATGAGACAAAATGGGTAGCAGATAGTGATGGAGATGGGATAACCGATGCAAGGGAATTAGCGTTGGGCTTAAATCCAAATTCAAATGATAGCGATGGTGATGGAATTTTAGATAATAAAGAGATAGGAGATATAGATAACCCAACCGATAGTGATGGAGATGATATTATAGATGCACTCGATACCGATAGTGATGATGATGGAATAAGTGATGCTGAGGAGAGAGAAGCAGGAACAAATCCACAAGAGACAACGAATCCTATTTTATTGGAACTCTTAACATCATCTATTCGGTTAAATCAGTTTAATGAGTTTAATCTTTCTTTGGCTGTAAATCATTTACAAAATGAGAATCTTGATGTAACCGTAAGTATAGAAGATGGTTCATTAGCCACATTGACCCTTGGTTGGAACTATAATGAGCCTATCTCTGTAGAGATGTACAGTGAAACAAACTTAACATTCACCATTAAAGCTGATGCAATAGGTGAAAGCAACATTACCATAACCATCACCGATGAACAGAACCGAGAACTCAAAAAAGAGATAGAACTCATAATAGTAGAGCCATTAACTTTTAGCCATGACGTACCACTAACAAGAGATGGCTGGAACCTTATTGGTATCTGTCAAACTATGAATAGAGAAGATATTGATATGAGTGGTATAGAAGAGATACAAGCCCAAGATGGACGAACACTGTATACCGGAGAGTGGGCAGACTATTCAAACTTGGATACATTAGAAGCAGGATACGGTTACTGGGTCAAAGGAGTGAGTGGCACAAGCTTTGAAGTGGGTGTAGCAACAGATGAATTGGAAAAACCATTACAGAGAGATGGTTGGAATCTGATGGCTTCGTGTGAAGAGCAACCAAGAGAGAGTATAGGTATGAATAGTATAGAAGAGATACAAGCTCAAGATGGAGAAACCATTTATACAGGAGCATGGGCTAACTACTCTAATCTTGAAACGTTACTCAATGGGTATGGGTATTGGGTTAAAGGTGAAGTTGGGGTGATGTTTAATGCTAAATAGTTATAATAATCGTAAATTAAAAGGAGTAGTCTATGCCTGAAAATGATAGTGTTTTGTATTATGTTTTTTATGCCGTTATTTTAGTTGCGTTTTATGTTGTTTTGAAGTCGCCCAAAAAAGATGATAAAGAGGATAATTAGCTTTTAACACCCACTTGGTTATAATCGCGACAATAATTTCATGAAATAAAAGAGTACATATGTTTGATACATTAACCGATAGTTTTAAAGGTGCCATAGATAAGATTCGTTTTTATGATGATGAAAAAGCACTTAAAAAAGCGTTAGCTGAACTTAAAAAATCATTGTTGAAAGCTGATGTTCATCACAAAGTTGTGAAAGAACTTTTAGCAACGGTTGAGAAAGAGACCAAAGAAGCCGGAATAGGAAAAGAGACTTTCCTTAAATCATTACAAGGTGATTTAACACGTATTTTGACAGCTGAGGGGAATCAAGGTTTTGTTTTTGCTTCAAAACCACCGACAGTGGTGTTAATGATTGGTCTTCAAGGTTCAGGTAAGACAACAACGACAGGTAAATTGGCGTATTTCTTAAAAGAGCAAAAAAAGAAAAAGGTATTAATCGCAGCAGCTGACTTACAGCGTTTAGCAGCAGTGGAGCAACTTCGACAGATTTGTGAGCAGATCGGTGTGACTTTGGTTGCAGATGAGAATAAAACTCCCCAACAGATTGTTAAAGAGGCATTGGCTAAAGGTGAAAAAGAGCTTTATGATGTGGTACTTATCGATACAGCCGGACGTTTAGCGATTGACGATGAGCTGATGGATGAGTTGGCAAGTATTCAAAAAGTAGCCAATCCGGATGAGCTTTTTTACGTAGCCGATGCCATGACGGGTATGGATGCCGTTAGAACAGCCCAAACTTTTAAAGAAAAAATTGGTATTACTGGGGTGGTTCTAAGTAAATTTGATGGTGATTCTAAAGGTGGAGTGGCGATGGGTATTGCTCATCAAGTTGGTGTTCCTTTACGATTTATTGGTGCCGGTGAAAAAATGCCGGATCTTGAGCAGTTTCTACCGGATCGAATTGTATCACGATTGATGGGTTCGGGTGATATTGAGTCTTTAGCAGAAAAAACAGCCAACATTATCGATGAGAAACAAGCCAAACAGTTAACGAGCAAGATCAAAAAAGGGAAGTTCAACTTTAATGACTTTTTAGAGCAGATGGAGTCTATGAAGAAGTTGGGCTCTATGAAGTCGATTATGGGAATGATTCCGGGTATGGGTGCCATGGCAAAACAACTTGGTGACATGGATTTAGAAAACTCGGGTGAAATTAGACAGATCAAAGCGTTGATTGGCTCTATGACTAAAAAAGAGCGTGAAAATCCTGATTTGTTAAACAATACCCGTAAACGAAGATTGGCAGCAGGTGCCGGACTTTCACAAATGCAGGTAAATCGTATTTTAAAGCAGTTTAAAAATGCCGGGAAAATGGCAAAACAGCTCTCTGGAAAAGGGGGCATGAAACAGATGCAAGATATGATGAAAAACATGCAGGGTGGTGGGATTCCACGATAATTTTTTGTAGGGTGCAATGCGTTGCAGCGTTAAAATAGAATATAATTTTTTAAGGTGCAATAAATTGATACCCTACATAAAGCAAACATTGGATAAAATTCGCCTTCGAAGTATTGATGAGTGTTTTCTCATTAAGAGTAGTCGTCAGTACTTATACATAAGCTCTCTATCAGTGGATGGTTTTCACAACAGCGTTGTGTTTGGGAGTAGTTAACCCTAACTGAAAAAAATATACATATCAACAAGGAAAAAAATATGACAACAATTAGACTTACAAGAATGGGTAGAAAAAAGAAACCTTTTTATAGAATCGTAGTAACAGACAGCAGAAAAAGAAGAGATGGTGGTTGGATTGAATCAATTGGTCACTATAACCCAATGATTAAAGATAACAACATCACTGTTGATACGGAAAGATTAAACTATTGGACTTCTGTGGGTGCTCAAATGAGTGACAGAGTTAAAAAGATTACAGGTAAATAATCTATTATGGTAACCCAATTCGTCGCTGAATATGCCAAACTTTTAGTAAGTCACCCTGAAGATATATCCGTTTCGGTTAAAAATCTTGAGGAGAATTACGATGAGATTACTATTGTAGCCAATAGTGAAGATGTGGGGAAACTCATAGGTAAAGAGGGACGAATGATTAACTCTATTAAGACGGTAATTTCCGGATGTAAAGCCAAAGGTGGATCCAATTACCGTGTTAATGTCGAAGCAAAACATTAGTCTATGAATAAGCAAAAGCGTTTTTTTATAGCACAAGTGGGCAAAACTCACGGACTCCATGGAGATTTAAAACTCCATCTTCATACAGATTTCCCGGAACAATTTAAAGTTGGTTACTCTTTTCAAAGTAGTGCAGGTTTGCTTGAGATCAGTCGTATTAATTTAGATCGAGGTATTGTTGCTTTTAAAGGTTATGAGGGCATTGATAATGCTAAAAAGTTAACCAATGCTAAGATCTATGCTACTTTAGAAGAGACCAAAGAGCGATGTGAACTAAAAGACGGTGAACACTTTTGGTTTGAAATAGAGGGCTGCTTGGTTGTTGAAGATGATGAAACCTTAGGTAAAGTCTCTGAAATGCAACGTTTAACGGATGTGAATTATCTTTTTATTGAAACTGATGAGAAATTGGTTAAAGAAGGATTTTCTAAAACATTTTTAGTACCGTATATTGACCGATATGTCTTAAAAACTGATGTGAAAGCTCAAACCGTTTTTACCCAAGATGCTAAAGAGATTTTAGAAGCTTCTTAACTTCTTTTGTCCCACGTCAAAATTACTTCAAACGGAGATACTCCTCATGAAATTTTCTTTTGTAACACTTTTCCCCAATATTATTGAAGGTTATTTTTCTGATTCTATTTTATATAGAGCCATAACGGATAACGTTATCTCTGTTGATTATGTGAATCCAAGGGAGTATACGACCAATAAACACAACAAGGTTGATCAGCCGATGATTGGTGGAGGAGCCGGGATGTTAATGACACCTCAACCTCTTTTTGATACGATAAAGGCTATTAGAAATACGTCGCCCAATGCTCATGTGGTGGTGGCAACACCAGTGGGTAAACCTTTTAAACAAAATGATGCAAAACGACTGGCAAAAAAAGAACATGTCGTCTTTGTATCGGGACGATATGAGGGGATGGATGAACGTTTTATAGAAAGCGAAGCCGATGAGCTTTTTTCGGTGGGAGATTTTATTCTCACCGGTGGTGAATTGGCTTCAATGGTGATGTGTGATGCTATAGCAAGAAATGTTGATGGAGTACTAGGAAACAGTGATTCATTACATGTTGAAAGTTTTGAATTGTTGGCTTTGGAAGCACCTTCTTTTTCTAAACCAAAAATTTATAATGAAATTGCTGTACCATCAGAGTTATTAAAGGGAAATCACGCTAAAATCTCGGACTTAAAAAATGCTATGGCCAAGTGTAAGACACAGTACTTCAGACCAGACATGCATAAAGACCTCAAACTGAGCGAGAGAAAGTAATAATACGACCGGTGAAAGATCATTGGCGTAGTAAAATGAAAACGAAAAGGTAAGATTATGAGAAATAAATACATTGAGAGTTTTGAACAAGCGCAATTAGAAAATAAAAGTGTTCCTGATTTTAGAGCAGGAGATACATTAAGAATCGCTGTTAACATTAAAGAAGGTGAAAAGACCAGAGTACAGAACTTTGAGGGTATTTGTATAGCCCTTAGAGGTACAGGTACAGGTAAAACTATGATGATTAGAAGAATCGGTGCCAACTCAGTTGGTGTTGAAAGAATTTTTCCTGTTTACTCTGAAAGTATCGAAAGCATCGAAGTACTTAGAAGAGGTAGAGTAAGACGTGCTAAATTGTTCTATCTTAGAGCACTTAAAGGTAAAAAAGCAAGAATTAAAGAGCTTAGAAGAAAATAATTTTCTTCTGTTTCGAGTTTATTTCTCGCATTCTTTTCAAGAGGGATTTTTCCCTCTTATTATCTCCCCTCCACCCATAAATCATCAATCTGCATTACAGATAATTATCTATTTTTGCTATAATTTCCATTACTATTTTACAAGGAATAAATCTGTGAATTTTCTACAAAAAATCGCACAACGACTACTGTTGGTTGTTCAATTTATGCTGGTCTTTCTTTTTATATTATTTGAAGAGATTATTTGGGAAGGCATTGCTAAGCCTATTTATAAACATATAGAGTCGTTACGTATACTTCAGAAACTCGAAGAGCATATTATGTATGCCAATCGTTATCTTGTATTGGTCATTTTTGTGGTTTTACTTTTAGGTGTTGAGGGTGCTGGTTTACTTGCTGGTCTCTTTTTTGTGCAAGGTAAGGCACTACTAGGTCTATTGCTTTATGTCACTAAAATACCTATAGCAGCTTTTACTTTTTGGTTGTTTAAAGTCTCTAGAATAAAGCTTTTGAGTTTTGATTGGTTTAATTGGTCTTATATGAAACTCATGGCTGGAATAGCATGGTTAAAAAATTTAGATATTTACAAAAAAACCGTTACCTACATGTTTGATATGAAATTCAAAATTAAAGAAAAATGGAATGCAATGAAAGAGAAGTACTTTTCAAAAGAGAGCTCTTTTGTTGCAGAGTTAAAAGCGTTCTACAGTTACATAAAAAATTTTAAAAATAGAAAAAAAAAGGAACAGAATGACTAAATATGTTTTATTTGATACGGAAACAACAGGAAATCAAGAAGAAGATAGAATCATACAAATAGGTGCCATGGTTGTGGGAAGTAAAGGTTCTGTAGAGGTTTATGATGAGCTCTGTTCTTCAGAGGTACCCATAAAAGTTGAGGCGATGGAAGTCCATAATATTACTCCGGATATTATAGAGGGTAAAGCCGGTTTTCAAGCGACTAAATTTTATAATGATTTAAACATTTTAAACAGTGAAAACAATTATCTCATTGCACACAATATAAAATTTGATTTGGGTATGTTGGAAAAAGAGGGTTTTGTAAATAAGATGAAAGTAATTGATACACTACGTTGTTCAAAACATCTCTACCCTGATGCGAATTACCATCGTTTACAATATTTTCGATATGCTCTTGAACTCTATAAAGAAGAGCAAGAAGAAGCGATGAAACATAATATTACAATAAAAGCACATGATGCCATTGGTGATGTGTTGGTGATGAAATTGTTGCTTTCAAAATTGGTATCAAGAGTAAAAGAGAAGTATGCCGGTGTGAATCCCATACTCAAGTTAGAAGAGTTAACGCATACGCCGGTGATAATGAAGAGTTTTAAATTTGGAAAGTATAAAGGTGAAGATATTGAAGATATAGCACGTTCTGATGTCGGTTACATCAAATGGATGTTAAAATCTTTGGAATTGGATGAAGATTTAAAGTATACGTTAGAGCGTGTTTTGGAGAATGTTTAATTATCTGTAGGGGTAGAGCCATGTCTCTACCCTTTTCATCATGTTGATTTTATCGTTTATAGTAAGCCAATCTAATGGCTTGTGCCAATTGATGGACAGCCATAGCATAGTGATCTTGTGGATTGTATCGTGCTATGGAGTAGAAGTTAGGCGTTCCCCACCACAGCTCATCTCGTGTATATCGATTTAAAAGGATGAGAGAGACCTCTCCTTTGTATCCATAAAAATTACTGCTTGGACGCATTCCTAAAGAGTAAAGGTGTTGTTGCGTATAGCTTGTTTTAAATCCTGTTGCTAAACCATAAAATCGTGCTTTATTATAATAGGTAGGCATGGCAACAGGAATTTGATTGTTCCATTTTCCTTTTTCTTTAAAATAATTTGCGACACTTCCAATGGCATCAGGAGCTGTAAATAGATTGGTTTGTCCATTTCCATCTAAATCTACGGCATAGTCTCTAAATGAACTTGGCATAAATTGAGCAAGTCCAAATGCTCCGGCGTAAGAACCTTTGATATATTGAGGATCTATTTGTTGCTCACGTACAAGTAAGAGGTAGTTTTCCAGTTCTGAGGTAAAAAATGTAGAGCGTTTTGGAAATTCAAGAGCTATAGAAGTTAATGCATCCAGAACAGAGTGTTTACCTGTAAAGCCTCCAAAATTGGTCTCAACACCAATAATTCCAACAATATATTCAGGTGCTACTCCATATCTTCTAGCAGCTTCATTGAGGTAGTATTGATGTTCTCTCCAAAAATTAACCCCTTTTTCAATACGGCTATCGGTCAAAAAGTTTGCACGATATTTATCCCATGTACCTGGTACAAAGGCTTTAGATTGGGTAGGTTTGCTTGTTGCAAAAGCACCAATTTTAGTTAATGCTTCCGTATCTCGGCTTACGGTTGAAAAAATGGCATTGAGTTGATACTTATCATAGTTATGTTTACTTGCCATGGTAGTGATAAATTGTTGTAATTTTGAATTTCCTCGGTAAGCTCCTTGAAGGTATTGACTTCTTGTGGGTGTATAGGGAGGATAGGTTTCTACATCTGCCGGATTTGCTACAAGCACAGGATTAGAAGAGCCAGTAGTGGTTGATGCATTAGGATTGTATACATTTGGTACATGAGGGGCACCACCTGTGATGACTGTGGCTTGATCTTGTTTTTGAATACAACCGGTTGAGAGTATAAGTATGGAAAGAAGTGTTAATGTTTTAATATACTTCATATATAAATCCTTTTTTTGATTTTATTTTAACATAAATTTGTGATGAAATGTTTTTGATGAGCACGATACGAGAATATTTGCTTTAAAAATTAAACATAATATGCAATATAAATAATTTTTTTATGTTTTATTAAGTAAATAG
>JAHJJU010000030.1 GCA_018822805.1 bacterium | reverse complement strand
TTATTTAGGAAAGATTGCCTATTTTTAGGCTTCCCTTTGGGTTTTACGAGGTTTCCCATAGGCTTAGACACATTTTTTTGAATTAACCTGTTAGTCCTGCAAAAATGTGCCGTTGCCTATGAAAAACCTCGTAAAATTGTGGCTATGGTATTCCGTCGAACTCAGGTTAATAGTTTACACCCTCTTGTTCATAAAGATCATACTTAAGATTCAAATCTTTAGATGCTGTAGATTTTGACAGTACTTCAAAAATTATTTTTGGAGCTTTGACAATATAGGCTTCAAACTGTGGTTCATGACAAATCACTAAATTATCAGGCTGAACCACGGTTGAGTCATCTATCTTCCAGTCTATAGGAAGCAGTGCTTGACACACTTCACACTCTTTTAGAACTTCTTGCAATTGCCATGCAATTTTATTGGAGATGGCTTGGTGTTTAATCATCGGAGCAGGAGCCATCGCATAAGCAATCCCATATATCAACTCCCAATCACCCTCCCATAACTTATAGTCATCATAGGTATAATTAGGGTGATATTCTTTTTTAATGGCACTCATTTTTTAACCTTGCTTTTTGTTTATTGTAGCGTAAGTTTGATTTGCTACTTATTTTAATGTAATAACCTGAGTTATGCTATAATATAATCCAATACAAATAAAGGATTGTTGATGGGTGCAATAGAATATTACAGTTACAACGATTACATACAATGGGAAGGGAATTGGGAGTTAATACACGGGTATCCTCTTATGATGGCTCCAAGTCCTTTGATAACGCATCAAGCACTTGCAAATTTAATTGCTTTTGAATTAACCCAATCTATTTATGAATGTGAAGCCTGTTTGATTGTTTCAGAACAAGATTGGAAAATCAGTGATGATACCGTCGTTAAACCGGATGTTGTAATGATTTGCAATGAATCTCATGACTCTTACATTACTAAACCTCCTAAAATAGTCGTTGAAGTACTGTCAAAAAGTACAGCAAGACGTGATGAGACAACGAAGTTTGAGCTTTATGAAAAAGAGAAAGTTCCTTATTATATTATTGTTTATCCAAATGACTTAAAAGCCAAAGTTTATAAATTAGAAAACAATACGTATGAAAAAGTAGATGATTTTACGCATGAAACAATGAATTTTAATGACTTAGAGTGTGGTGGAACAATTGATTTTGAAAAGGTTTTTAAACGTTTTAGAAAGTAATCTTTTCCCCTCATATGCATTACCAATTTAAAATTGGTAATGCATGAATCTACTTCAATTTTTTATTATACCTTAGCGATATGAGGGAAAAAATTGCACCCTTATGCAACACTCTGTTTTGAAGAAGCATTCAACATACTCTCAATATTGAGATGATAATCCAACTCTTCCCATTCGATTTTTAAGGTCTCTAACTCTACCTTAGCAAAGCCACTACTATTTCTAATATGAATATGTTTTGGCTCATGGGAACTGAGCATGTCTTAGCTAATCTGTTTGTCCACTACGTTTAAAACCTAAACCCAACCCCAAACTCAACAGCATCCAAGTTCTCAAAGTACTGCATATATTCAAAATTTAAAGAAACATCTTCTAAAATACTGTAAGAAACACCAGCTCCATAGGTCAGACTATTACGATAACCATGATTAGGTCTATTATTGAGTGCTATAGGAATCATCTTTCCACGACTCGCACCCAAATAAGCTTGTAGAGACCAATCTTTTACTACTTCTTTTTGGGCTCTTAAGTTTACATTATAGAGTGTATCTAACATTATACTGGCATTGGTAAAGGTTCCAGTACTTGAAGAGGCAACGGAAGCTTTTTCATCTTCATCTACCCCTAACATTACCGTTCCCTCTAAGGCTAGTTCTATGCCATTAAATGCATAAAAATTATGTCCAACTGTCCATTTAAACCCTGTAGGATCAAAATCACTGACTGTTCCATTATCTGAATGGCTAAGTAGTGATTGACTCATATTGACATAGACCTTAGGTGAAGTTGCCAACAGAGCAGAGCTAAGTGCCAATGTTATCATTATTGTTTTTTTCATTGTTTTTCCTTTACCTACTCTACATTGGCTCGGTTAATATGAGCTTTTCCACTACTGATACAGACTTTTTTAACCCCATTCTCATCATGAAGAATCGTAATGTTACTACCCTCTTCATCTTTAATAATTTGGTCAGCACTCTTTAAAGTTATGTACCCCTCTGGTGTATCAGGACTTGTACAAGCAACATCAATGGCTATCTCTTCATAAGAGTTTCCGTCAAACCCTTCGACATGGTTGTCACCACCACAAGCTGTAAAGCTTATGGCTGTTAGGGTTGCTATTAGTAAATGTGTTGTTTTCATCTTCTCTCCTTACTCTACTACCAAAGTAGCATCTAGTGGTGTGCTTACTTTGATGTAGATTAAACTGTTAAGTTCAATAATCGCTGCCTCATTTCCTGCTTGGTAAGGGGTGGTACTTTTTAGGGTATTTGAAATTACAAGCTCTTGACCTGTTGCCACATCGATTTTAACAAACTTGGTTTGTGTTTTTCCCTCTACATTGGTGCTAATAATGGCTCTGTATATAAACCCATTTTTCTCTATTTCCGAAGTGCTTTCTATGTTTCCACTGGCATCCACCACTACCTTGGTTCCTTTTATAGAAGAGACCACTTTGGTGGTGACTCCTCGGTAAGTCACGGTATAACGTGCTGTTCCATTTGAGTCTACCGACAGTGTTATATTGCTATCACCTACAATTATGTTTCGTGCATTCTCATCTGTTCTAATTACGGTTAAGGCACTGTTAAAACGAACCGTTGTTTCAACATCGGTACCATTGTCTGAGACAGCGACCGTAATGTCGGTTGTTGGTGATGTTGAATCTGCAACCGTAATCTGAAAATTATGAGCCACCGTTGCATTCCCATCACTAAGTGTTAGATTAACATCATAAACCCCTGCTACAGTTGGGGTTCCATAGAGGGAGGAAGTACCACTATTTAGACTCAACCAACTGGGCAAATTTGTTCCACTCGTTACCGACCAACTTAAAGCATCACCATCACTGTCGTTAGCCTCTAAACCATAACTGTATGAACTGTTTTGATTAACTTCTGTTACTGGGGTTGAGGTGATGGTGGGCTTATCATTGACCGAATTCACAGTAATCGTAAAAACCTCACTAACATTCGCATCACTCGTATCCGTAACTGTTACATTTAACTCAACGGTACCAAATTTGTTCGCTATTGGGGTAATCGTTAGTGGAACACCATTAACATACGTAGCTTTCGTTTTTAAACCAGCACTAAATGAAGCATTAAGAATAGAAGTATCATTCATATCTACTCTAAATGAAAGATTGTCATCATCGGCATCATTCGCATTAATTGTGATATTGAAGTCGGTGAAATCTTCATCTTTGGTTTGATTTGGGATTGTGGTTAGAGTTGGTGTTGAATTTGTAGGTTCTTTAATATAAACAATTAAATCAGAAAATCCAACATCATATGTAAAAGTAGCTGTTACATACTCATTGGTTGTTTCATTATAAAAGTAATAAGTACCTCCATTTGATAAAGTTGTTTGATCAAGAGAAGCATCACAATTTGTGGCATTAGATTCACATCTATTGATAAAATTATTTGTATTATCTTTTACATAAGAACCATCTGTTAAAGCATACGAAGAAGAGCGAGTGCCTGGAGGAGTCCTATCATAAATATAGCCCTTCCCATTAAATGTATTAGTTATGTAGTTTTCACCAATTGCAAAAGCAACTGAAGTAAAAGAAAAAATCAATACCAAACTGATAAGCAACTTATTCCATATTTTTTTACTATGTTGTATTGTTAACATTTTAATTCCTTTCATTATTTTAAAAACTCTAAGAGTTTTTCTTTGAGTGGACTTCTATCATCAGATATTGCCCAAGCCCACATTTGTGAAAGAGCATTTGACTCTTTTGGTTTAAAGTCACTTGTGGTCCCATTATCTTTATGCGTTAACATCACCGTACTCATATCGACATACATATTAGGGGAAGTGGCTAAGAGCATACCGGACATTCCAAGTGTGATTAGTACAACTTTTTTCACTTGTTACTCCTTTTATACTGAAAGTTGATAATTTATAACTTAAGTCTATAGTAATTATAAATTATTTAAAGTTTACTCCAAAAACATATGGTGGATTTTAAAAGAAATCCGTTTTATAAGAACAAAAAAGATGTGGTTTCAACGAGAAATATCGTCGAAAAGGACTCGGGTGGGCAACTCAAAAAACCCAATTACGCCGTAACGGGAACCGAC
>JAHJJU010000029.1 GCA_018822805.1 bacterium | reverse complement strand
TTATTTAGGAAAGATTGCCTATTTTTAGGCTTCCCTTTGGGTTTTACGAGGTTTCCCATAGGCTTAGACACATTTTTTTGAATTAACCTGTTAGTCCTGCAAAAATGTGCCGTTGCCTATGAAAAACCTCGTAAAATTGTGTCTATGGTATTCCGTCGAACTCAGGTTACTATGATAATATACGAAAAAAAACAAAAGGTATCAATATGAAAACCCACCTCATCTTCGTCATAGACCCCATGTGTTCATGGTGCTGGGGTTTTCACCCTGTTATGGAAGAGCTACGAGCCAAACACTCCGATACGTTTGAATTCTCTTTGGTTGTAGGTGGGCTTAGAACCAAAGGGCAAATGGCTTGGAATGCAGAGAGTAAACAGTACCTTGCTCAGAACTGGAATGCTGTTCATGTTAAAACCAAGCAAGCTTTTAATTTTTCAACATTAAACAGAACACATTTTGACTATGACACTTACCCTGCCTGTAAAGCTGTCGTAACCATTAGAGAGCTGTGGGGTGATGAGGCTTCTTTTAAATACTTAGGAAAAATTCAAGAGGCATTTTATACAAAAGGAGAAGATATAACGTCGTTAGAAACATTGTTGTACTATGTAGGGACAACGCCCCCGTGCTTGTCCGATGCCCTTTCTGCAAAAGAACAACAGAAACAAAAAAAAGAAGCATTTTTAAAATTTTACAACAGCAAACGTGCCGAAATTTTAATGCAACATGATTTTGCCAAAGCCCGTTCAATGGGTGCCAACGCTTTTCCATCGGTCGTCAAGATAGATAAAGATGATCATATGATGTGTCAGAGTGGCTATAGATCTATAGAAGAGATTTTAGAATGCTAGAGAGAAACTTACTCTAACAAACTTGCAAACTCATCACGTATAAAAAAAGCACCTAAAAGTGAAGTCAATAGTAGCATAATTGTCATACTCATACCTCCAAAACAGTTCATTACAATCTCTGCCTGCTCTTGTGTTCCTACACTACCATCTTCACCCATTAGCTCACTTGCACAGCCACTACTCATATGCTTGGATCCTTGGTCATAGGTGTTCCCTGCAAGCAGTGTTGTATGAAAAATAAATAATAAACTTAATACTTTTAATACCATATTTTTTTTCGTTCTTAAAAAATACATTTTCCACTCCTTTAATTTTCTTTTAATATTAACATTATATTTAATATTAAATATTTGCTTTATTAAAATTGTAAAATAATCGTGAAAAAGGGTAGTTTTTGAAGTAAAAAAACACCATTGATTTCTCTTTTAAATAGATGAATTTATAAAAAAACAGAAAGAAACCAACAGTAAAATGCTTATGTTAAAAAATATTATTCCTCCAAAAAGAATTCGTCAAAACTCCCCTCTTCTAGGGTTGTGGCTAAACCTTTTGAAGTCTCTAAACCTAAATACTCTTTGGCATCATTTAGACGATAGTAGTAACGTAAGGTATTCAATTTTTTTCCATTTGTCCAACTGGAGACTAAAAAGTGATCTGTTCGATGTTCATCTAAAATGGAGTAGGCACCATCTTTGGTAAAACTGTCAGCAAACATATAGAGTCGATTGTTTTCTACAAGGTAATTGGCTTGGGTCATGGTCATGTCCCCCATAACAGGTTGATAGGTCACACGATGATTTCCAAAACTAACTTTGATCAATAAATTAGGACTATCATTGGTGGATTTATAGGCAAGATAGTAAAAATGTCCACTTAACATTTTCTTACTAAAATGTTTATACTTTTTATGCACCACGTTTGTAACAGTTGGCGTTGGTATACGCTTTGCTTCTGCTACTTGAACCTTGGGTGCAACCACAGCTCGAACAGGAAGATTCAAGGTGTTGTCCTCTTCTGAAATGGCAACATTTTGATAGCGTTCCATAGGTTTCTGAACAACTGGTTTGGGACGAATAACAACCTTCGGTTTAACTACCGGAGGTGGGGGTGCAACTGTTCTTTTTACCGTTGAAGCTTGTGTATAGTTACGTACCATAGGATATTGCATCATATTTGAAGAGTGATTAATATAGGCATCAGGAAAATAACGTTTATATTTTGGGACTTCTGCATGAAGTACATTTTTACTGTCCGTATAGTAAGCAAATGGTATATACCAGTTACTTGAACGTATAATCACCACATGCGAGCGTAAGGTATTTGGTAACTTCGCAATACTTTTCTCTAAGACATTTAGCTGTTTAAAACTTCCCAATTGTATAAAGTATTTATCTTTTGCATGAGCCATCTGAAACATCAACACGAATCCCAATATTAATCGAAGCATCTCTTCTCCTTCTTTCGGTAAAATAGACCTTTATCATAACATATGCACCATTTAATAATTGTGTATTTAAAGGCTTTAGATTTTAAATGAAGTAAAAAAGAGAAGTTAAAAGAAAAAAGAGAGAGTTTTGAGGTGGATAAGGTAGCCACCTCATGAAAAAAAATTAAACTCTAGGGTCAACCAAATACCCGGCAATCGCTGAAGCAGCTGCTACAGCAGAGTTTGCCAAGTAAATTTCTGAAGTTCGAGCACCCATACGACCTACAAAATTACGGTTGGTGGTGGCAACACATCGCTCACCATCACCAAGAATCCCCATGTATCCACCTAAACACGCTCCACAAGTAGGGTTAGAAACAACAGCACCAGCATTAATTAAAATCTCCATCAATCCCTCTTTTTGAGCTTGAAGTAAAATCTTCTGTGTCGCAGGAGTGACAATCATACGTGTATGACGTGCAACTTTTTGACCTTTCATAATCTTGGCTGCGATTCTAAGATCTTCTATACGACCATTGGTACATGAACCAATCATTACTTGATCAATTTTTAAATGATCTTTTGCAGCCTCTTCCATGCTCTTACCGTTTGATGGTAAAAATGGATAAGCAATGACAGGTGAAAGATTGGCAACATCTATTTTAATCACTTGACAGTAGTTGGCATCGTCATCTGAATAGTGAATCTTTGGCTCAGAACGAAGTCCACCATTGGCTTTGGCTCTATCTGCAAGGTATGCTTTAGTTACTTCATCAACAGCAAAGATTCCATTTTTTGCCCCTGCTTCAATAACCATGTTCGCAATAGAAAATCGGTCTGCCATACCCAAATGAGGAATGGTATCACCTGTAAACTCGATGGCTTTATACAATGCACCATCCACACCAATAAGACGAATAAGCTCTAAAATAATATCTTTACCATAAATGTGCTGACCCGGTTTTCCGGACAACTCTACTTTAATGGTCTCTGGCACTTTAAACCAGTTTCCTCCCGTAATCATACCAAACGATAAATCGGTACTGCCCATACCCGTAGAGAAAGCACCCAATGCACCATGCGTACAAGTATGGCTATCAGCCCCAATAATCACGTCACCCGGTACCACCAACCCTTTTTCAGGAAGTAAGGCATGTTCGATTCCCATGTCTTTCTCATCAAAAAAGTGTTTCATGTCATGCTTGTAGGCAAACTCTCTTGAGATTTTTGCTTGATTGGCTGAAGCAATATCTTTTGCAGGAATGTAGTGATCCATTACAATACAAAAATTATCCGGTCGTGCCAATTTTTCAGCCCCACTCTCTTCAAATGCACGAATCGAAATAGGTGTTGTAATGTCATTCCCAATAATCATATCAATATCAACTCTAACAATCTCTCCGGCTTTTACTTCACGACCTGCGTGTTCAGAGAAAATTTTTTCAGTAATGGTTTGTCCCATTTTTCTGTCCTTATAGTATAATGTAGTCATTTAATTATGCGAATTATATCAGAAGTTTTTTAACCCGTAGAGGCTAGAGTTCTAACTCTAACCTCTATTAATGAAGAAGATAGTAGACTATTTTACAATTTCAAAAACAACACGACGATTTTCTAATTTTCCTGCTTTTGTCTCATTACTGGCTATTGGCTTTGATGAACCAAACCCCTTAGTAGACAATAAAGTACCATCTACCCCTCGTGACATCAAGTACTCTTTGACTGTATCGGCACGTTCTCCACTTAATTTTACATTATACGCTTCTCGACCACTGCTGTCGGTATGTCCTTGAATGTTATAGTGAAAATCACTATACTCATTTATCACTTCAGCTGTTTTATTTAACAGAGCCTTACTCTCATCAGTCAACTCCATGCTGTTAAATTTAAACTCAACTTTTGTTAAAGAGAATGCTTTTAGCAATTTCTGCTCAGCAACTTTTTGGGCTTCAGCTTGTTCCTGTGCCAACTTCTCAGCTGCTGCTTTCTCTTCTGCCAATCGTTTGACTTCTGCCTCTTCTTTGGCTTTTGCTTCAACTGCTGCTTTTTCAGCTGCAATGCGTTCTGCTTCTGCCTTCTCTTTAGCCAAACGCTCCTCTTCAGCTCGTGCTTTAAGTTCATTCTCTTCTGCCATCTTTTTAACCAAAGCCAGTTGTGCTGCGATTTCAGCTTTTTCTGCTTCAGCTTTCTCTTTAGCAACTCTTTGGGCTTCTAACTGTTCTTCTAAAAAAATTTTTGCTTCAGCTTCTTCTTTAGCTTTCGCCTCAGCTGCTGCTTTTTCAGTTGCAATACGTTCTGCCTCAGCTTTTTCTTTGGCAATACGCTCTGCTTTCTCTTTTACTAATTGTTCCTCTCCTGCTCGTGCTTTAAGTTCACTCTCTTCAGCCAGTTTTTTTAATAATGCTAACTGCGTAGCCATCTTTTCTGCTTCAGCTATGGCTTTCTTATATGCCAGTTTTTCTTCTTTAACTTTTACTTCAGCTACTTCTCTAGCCTCTGTTTCTTCAATCAGTTGTTTCTCTAAAAGTTTGTTTTTTGTAAGAACTTCATCTTTCGCTCTTCTTTCAAAATTCAATTCATCCTGCATTTTACTGTTTGATGCAAACTCTTCCATACTTTTTGACTTTAAAGCTGTTGGAATTGTAATATTAACTTCAGGTACAATAGGAATCGTAGGAAGCTTAAATGTTTGTAAAGTAGTCGTATTAACTTCTATAGGAGTCACTGCATTTTCAACAGATACATTAACCTCTACCGGAGTTTCTACTTCAGGAACTTCTATCTCATTTACCTTGGGAACTTCAACAACAGATATAGGCTGAGAAACGTTCTCAGTATCTACAGGCTGAACAGTTTTTACCTCTTTTACCTTAACTGAATCTACAACTGTTGGCAGCAATGTCTCTTTAACAACAGACTTCTTTTCAGGAACTTCATTTTTATTAGATTTAGTAGAAGAACTTATACTAGGTTGATCTTCACGATATGAAGCTAAAGCTATCTCTTTATCTCTTGCTGCATATGAGATATCTTTACTCTGTTCGGTGACATATTTAGGAATACTATCCTTGTCCAGTTCCCTTTTCATAATTTCATTTTGATCTCCATTTTCACACTTGGTAAAAAGAAACATAATTCCAATTAATGTAAAAGCAATAATTGCCGTATGTAGCATGATCTATATCCTCCGTCAATTTTTTCTTTTCATTATAGGAAAATTTGGTTAATATTCCACTTGAGAATTTTATTTTATTTAAATTAAACCATTAAGGGAGTTTCTATCAAACATTATGAGCTTAATGCCGTTTGTGCACATCTTTCAAAATTTACCTATATTAGTCGTGCAAGAAGAATCGAAGACAATACCATTGAGTTAATGTTTGATCGTGATCAGAGCTACTTTTTTCATATGACAAGAGGGGAGAGCTTTATTTATAAAAACAGTTCAAAACGACCTCTTCAAAGCTATAATGCACCTTTTGATGCCCTACTCCACTCCTTAGTTTCAGCCTCAAAAATTATTGCTATAGAAGTTCCTGATAATGAGCGAATTATTCGTTTTACTTTAGCCCCAAAAAGTTCCTATAAAGAAAAACAAATTGCTCTACAGTTTGAATTTACAGGTCGACATACCAATGCCATACTTTTAAATGAAAATGAAGTGGTCATTGAAGCACTACGACATATTGATGCCGATAGCTCTTTTAGAGTTATTCGACCAGGGGTGGAACTTTTGACCATTCCTCCTTTTGAACGAGAAGAAGAGGTAGAAAATATTGATAACATTGACGACCATTTAAGTCAAAAATATTTCGACTTTGAAGCCAAACGAATGCAGGGTCTCAAAAAACAAAAGCTTCATATGATTGCGAAGAAAAAAGAGAAACTTCAAAAACTTTTAGAGAAACTTCCCGATCCTGAAACACTGGTATTAGATGAACAAAACCATCAAAAACAAGGCAATATCCTTTTAGCCAATCTCTATCAAATAAAACCCTATGACAGCAAACTTGAAACCTATGATTTTGAAGGTAATGCTATTACCATTAAGCTACCTAAAGATATTCTACCCAATCGAATGAGTGAATACTTTTTCAACCAAGCCAAACGTAGTCGAAAAAAAGCAAAAAATATCCATATAGAAAAAGAAAATCTTTCAACAAAAGTTGATTTTTATGCCAATATGTATTACGCCATAAAACAAGCAAAAGAGAGTCAAGAGTTAGAACTTTTGGTACCAAAAAGAGGAAAATCTCAACGTAAAAAAGAGAAAATTAAAGAGTGTGAACTCTTTTGGATAGACGACCATAAAGTACTTATTGGTCGAAACAGTAAAGAGAACCAAGCCCTGCTAAAACTGGCAAAATCAAATGACATCTGGATGCACATACGAGACATTCCTTCCTCACACCTCATCATTAAAACCGACAAACAAAACCTACCCGATTCAGTTATAGAAAAAGCTGCAAAGCTTTGTGTTGACTTCTCCTTAACTCAAGCCGGTGACTATGAAGTAGATTATACCAAACGACGTTTTGTTAAAATACAAGAGGGCTCTAACGTAGAGTATGACAAATATAAAACCGTCCGTGTACGTAAGGAAGGTATAGAAATAAGAGAATAAGCCCAATAATGATATAATCTAAATTCTTAAAAACAAGGGATTTAAACATGAAATTTATTACAAATAATGTAGAACGTTGGATTACAGGGGTAGTACTGTTAACTGTTACAGTAATTATTGGGCTTATTGACAACCCAACATTGATGTGGATATATTTAGGAGCATTCTATTTTGTGGCATTTGATGAAGCCATTAAGCTGTTTGGTATCCGACGAAAATCACCTTACCTTTACGCAACTATTATCTGGATTGTTGCTTACTTTTACCCCAATCCGGATGACCTATTTTTTGTAATGGCGATCTTCTTTGGTGCGAAATTGGCCTATACCCAAGAGCATATTAAGAAAAAACTTCTTATACCTTTTCTCTATCCGGTTAGTGGATTTCTTTTTATGCTTGTTCTTTACCGTGACTTTGGTATTACATGGATGCTTTGGCTTCTTGTTATTGTGGTACTTGCCGATACCGGTGCCTTTTTTGTGGGGAAAAGTGTTGGTAAGACTCAATTCTCACCAACCTCTCCTAACAAAACGTTAGAGGGGGTTATCGGTGGTGTTGCCTTTGCTACCGTTGCCGGAACCATTATGGGGTATTTCTTAGAATTGGTACCATTTTTTGTAGCATTTATTGTCTCATTGTCAACAGCTGTAGCTGCAGTTTTTGGTGACCTCTTTGAGAGTTATATTAAACGTGAAGCAGGAGTAAAAGACAGTGGAGACATTCTTCCGGGACATGGTGGTGTCCTTGACAGACTTGATGGGTATCTCTTTGGATCCATTGTTATGCTGATTACACTTAGAGCTTTTTTATAAACATGCCTTCTATCGTACTCTTGGGTTCAACAGGCTCTATTGGAGTCAATACCTTAATCATCGCAGAGCGTTACAACCTAAAGATTGAAGCGTTGGTTGCAGGACGTAACATTGACCTACTGAACCAACAGATTGCCCAGTGTAGTCCTAAATATATTGCCATTGCCAATGAAGCAGACAGAGCTAAAATTAATCATCCTCATGTCTTTTGTGGAGCAGAAGGAATTCTTGAACTACTAGAACTCACTTCTAGCCCAACCATCGTCAATGCCCTGGTAGGCTATGCTGGATTGGCTCCAACACTTAAAGCCATAGAATTAGGTCGAAAAGTTGCTTTAGCCAACAAAGAATCTTTGGTGGTTGCCGGTGCGTTTATTGATATGAGTAAAATTGTTCCTATCGATTCTGAACACTTTGGACTCTGGTATCTCATGGGTGAACGACCATTCTCTAAACTTTATGTAACAGCTTCAGGTGGAGCTTTTCGTGACTGGAAAGTAGAAGAGATGCAAAAAGCCACCTTCTCTCAAGCACTCAAACACCCCAACTGGTCAATGGGTGCTAAAATCACCATTGACTCTGCCACCATGACCAACAAACTCTTTGAACTTTTAGAAGCCAAATGGCTTTTTGGCACCAGTAACATTGACGCCGTCATTGAAAAAAAATCCATCATTCATGCTTTGACTGAGTTTAAAGATGGTTCGACTACGGCACACTTTGCAGGAGTAGACATGAAATTGCCTATCGCCTTTGCCTTACGAGGAAAAGTAGAAGAAGAAATTTTACCTCCTATCGATTTACTTAAAATGGGTGCTGTAGAGTTTTTACCCATCACCTCTGAACGTTACCCGATTTGGGAAATAAAAGAGCATATTCTGAACAACCCTCATTTGGGTGTGGTGGTCAATGCAGCCAACGAAGAGGCAATTACAAAATTTGAACAAGGTCAATGTGATTTCTTTGGAATGAGCAAAATGGTTTTAGATGCCTATGCCAAGTTTGACACCATCAAAGCACAAAATATTGCTGAAATTATAGAGATAGACAGAGAGGTCAGAGCCTATGTCCAATAGGGTTCTTATTTTACACGGATGGGGAGGATCGGATGCCCCACACTGGCAAGCCGAATTGGCATCAGAAATCGCCAAAAATTATGGAACCGTCTCTTTCCCCTTACTTGACAACTGCCACTTCCCCTCTAAAAATCGTTGGGTGAAACAAGTCAAAAAGATACTCAAAGAGTTTAAACCCAATACCGTAGTCTGTCACTCCTTGGCAAATACCTTATGGTTTTGGCTCTGTCAAGAAGATATCGCTGAAATTGAACGACTCATCATGGTTTCACCTCCTTCTTTAAACACCAATGTTGAAACCATTAAAACTTTTTTTCCTTGTGAAATACCTCAACATTTATATGCAAAAAAGATAGAGATGATTGTCTCAGACAATGATCCCTACATAGAAGTAGAAGAGGCAAAGAGTATGGCTAAAAGCATTCACGCATCCCTCACCATTATTGAAAATGCAGGACATATTAATGCTGATAGTGGGTTTGGAAAATGGGAACTGATAGAAGATTTTCTTATGGGAACACAATGATACTCAGCATAGAAAGCAGCTGTGATGACAGCTCCATAGCTATAACTTCAATAGCTGATAATAAATTATTGTTTCATAAAAAAATCTCACAAGAGAAAGAACATGCCTGTTATGGTGGGGTGGTTCCTGAATTGGCATCACGACTTCATGCCATAGACTTACCCAATATCTTGGAAGAGTGTAAACCTTATTTTGACAAGCTAAAAGCAGTCGCTGTTACCAATCAACCCGGATTGGGTGTAACACTTTTAGAAGGTATTGCCATGGCTAAAACCATTGCCGTAACAAAAGATATTCCCCTACTCGCTGTACATCATCTCAAAGGGCATATCTACTCTTTATTTATCGAAAAAGAAGCAATACTCCCACTATTGGTCTTGCTTATCTCAGGTGGACATACACAAATTATTCGAGTGAAAAGTTTAGAAAAGATGACCATTCTTGCCACCAGTATCGATGACTCAGTCGGTGAAAGTTTTGATAAAACAGCCAAAATGATGAATCTGGGTTACCCCGGTGGTCCCATTATCGAAAAATTAGCCCTTGAAGGTGACGAGAACCGTTTTGATTTCCCTATACCACTGCGTAACGCTAAACTCATTGCCTTCTCTCTCTCAGGGCTTAAAAATGCTGTGCGTTTAGCCATAGAGAGTTTGGGTGGTGCAGAGAATATGCAGAAGCAAGACAAATGTGATGTAGCAGCCTCATTTCAAAAAGCTGTAAAACTGCATCTGATTCAAAAAAGTAAAAAACTCTTTGCCCAAGAGAAGATAAAAGATTTCGCCATTGTAGGTGGTGCCTCAGCCAATATTTACATTCGAGAAGCCTATGAAAAGCTCTGTAATGAGTATGGCAAAAAACTTCATACAGCACCGTTAGAGTTCTGTTCAGACAATGCTGCCATGATTGGTCGTTATGCTGTTGAAGCCTATAAAAAAGAGCTTTTTGTTGAGCCTTATGAGATTGATATTCTTAGGACTAAGAAGCAACAATCTGGGATGTTATTGTAATAATGAATATTTATTTATGCGAATAAAGGGCAGAGACATGGCTCTGCCCCTACAGGTTCAATAGGTTAAAAAATGTGTTTAGGCTATGCAATATGTAGGGGTTGAGCCATGTCTCAACCCTTTGTTCCAATCCCTCAAAATCCATTAACACTTTTTAACCAAATTTTAGATAAAATAAAAGGTTATTATAGAAAATAAATTATCTTATATATGGAGTAATCAATGGCAGAATATGGTGCTAGTAATATTAAAGTCCTTAAAGGGTTGGAAGCAGTTAGAAAAAGACCAGGAATGTATATCGGTGACACCTCAATTAAAGGTCTTCACCATCTAGTATATGAAGTTGTTGACAACTCAATAGATGAAGCGATGGCAGGCTTTTGTGACACCATTAAAGTCACCTTAACGAAAGAAGGTTCGGCAATTGTCGAAGATAATGGTCGTGGTATTCCTGTTGCCCTTCACCCTACTGAAAAAATTTCTGCAGCAACCGTTGTTTTAACCGTACTTCACGCCGGTGGTAAGTTTGACAAAGACACCTATAAAGTTTCCGGTGGTTTGCATGGAGTTGGGGTTTCTGTTGTCAATGCCCTCTCTAAAGATTTAAAACTCACCATTAATCGTGATGGAAGTATTCACGAGCAATCTTTTAAAGCAGGTATCCCTCAAGAGATTTTAGAAGTGACAGGAAGCACCCGTAAAAAAGGTACCAAAATAGAGTTTTGGGCTGATGAGACCATCTTTACAGAAGGTACGACCTTCCAAAAAGAGATTTTAATGAAACGGTTCAAGGAACTTGCTTACTTGAACCCAAAAATTACCATTGACTTTAGCGATGAACGAGATGGAACCAAAGAACTTTACCATTTTGAAGGTGGGATTCAGCAGTTTGTTGAAGACATGAACACCAAAGACCCTCTTTCCTCTGCACAATTTTTTCAAGGTAAAGCCGACGACATTGAGATTGACATTGCTTTAATGTACTGTGACGCAGACACTGAAAAATCTCTCTCATTTGTTAACAACATTAAAACAGCCGATGGTGGTACCCATGAAGCAGGATTTAGAGCAGGACTCACCCGTTCTATGGCAACCTACATTGCTAAAAATGCCAATGCCAAAGAAAAAGGTACCAAAATTACGGGAGACGACTGTAAAGAGGGTTTAATCGCCATTGTCTCCGTACGTGTTCCTGAACCTCAATTTGAAGGTCAAACCAAAGGGAAACTGGGTTCTAGCTATGTTCGTCCATTGGTTCAAAAATTCTTCTCTGAAAATTTTAATAAATACCTTGAAGAGACCCCATTGGAAGCCAAAGCCATTATGGGTCAAGTACTTTTAGCTGCCAGGGGGCGTGACGCTGCGAAACGTGCCAAAGATTTGGTAAAACGTAAAGACTCCATGAGCATTGGTACCCTTCCGGGAAAACTCGCCGATTGTCAAAGTAAAGACCCTGAAATTTCAGAAATTTATCTGGTGGAAGGAGACTCTGCCGGAGGTTCGGCAAAACAAGGTCGTGATAGAGTTTTCCAAGCGATTTTACCTCTAAAAGGTAAAATTTTAAATGTTGAAAAAGCACGTTTGGAGAAGATTTTAAAATCAGATGAAATCAAAAACATGATTACAGCTTTGGGTTGTGGTATTGGTGATGAGTTTAATGAAGATAAACTGCGTTATCACAAAGTTATCATTATGACCGATGCCGATGTTGATGGTTCACACATTCAGACCCTACTTATGACCTTCTTCTTTAGATTTTTACAACCTATTATCGAAAAAGGTTACCTTTACTTGGCACAACCCCCTCTCTACCGATACAAAAAAGGTAAAAATGAAACGTATCTCAAAGATGATAAATCACTCAATGACTTTTTGATCGAACATGGTATTGATGTCTTAGAGTCTGAAAGTATGGGAAAACAGGACTTAACGGAGCTCTTTAAATTGGTAGCCTATTATAAAATGACGCTAGGAGAAATAGAAAAACGTTTTGCCCTACCGGAAGTAATTCGGTACATGGTTGAAAACCCGGATATTATCTCAACAGACAACAGTACCTTAGCCACTACCCTTGAGGCATACATCAACGGGTTAGGCTACAACATCTTAAGTCAAACCGTGAACGACGAGATGATTCAATACTTTGTTCAAACCAATGATGGACTAGAGGAGTTAATTATTGATGACAACCTCTTTACCAGCCCTCACTATAATGAAGCGATTTATATGCATCAAAAAATCAACGAAAGAATCACGGATGAGTATAAAAATAAAGACATTTTAGAACTTCTAAATGTGGTTGAGAGTTCAGCTAAAAAAGGTGCGTATATTCAACGATACAAAGGTCTAGGTGAAATGAACCCTGAACAGCTTTGGGAGACCACCATGAATCCTGAAGATAGAAGACTGCTTAAAGTGGTCATTGATGATGAAGAAACTGCGTCAGATACCTTTGTACTCTTTATGGGTGACGAAGTTGAACCACGACGAGCGTACATAGAGACCCATGCCAAAGATGTTAAACACCTAGATGTTTAATATCCATAAATGTAGGGTGCGATTTATTGCACCACAAACATGGTTTTAAAAAGTATCGGTGCAATAAATTGCACCCTACATCTTATCATAAAACCAATTGGTTGCTTCTACAAATCCATCTACGCTCCCACAATCAAAACGTTGCCCTTTAAACTTGTACCCAATCACTTTACCTTTTTTTGCTTGTTCTAACAGTGCATCGGTAATTTGAATCTCACCACCCTTACCTGGTGGTGTTGCTCTTAAAATATCAAAAATATCAGGTGTTAAAATATAACGACCGATAATGGCTAAATTACTTGGAGCATCTTTGGGATCAGGTTTCTCTACCATATCGCTAACACGATAAATATCGTCTGACCCATCCACCAATTTTCCTGCAATGACTCCATATTTATACATTTCATCGACAGGAACTTCCTCTATAGCAACCACAGAACATTGATACTTCTCATACACTTTTGTCATCTGTTCCAGTACACCCTGATCTTCACAGTAACAGAGGTCATCAGCCAACACAACAGCAAAAGGTTCATTTCCAATCAATGTTTCTCCCGTTAAAATGGCATGACCTAAACCTTTCATCTCAACTTGTCGTGTATAGGAAAACGTACACTGGGTAATCAAAGTACGAATTTCATTTAAAAGTGATTCTTTACTCCCACCTTTAATCTGATGCTCTAACTCATAGCTAATATCAAAATGATCTTCAAGTGCTCGTTTCCCACGCCCACTCACTATTGCCATGGTATGAATATTGGCAGATAGAGCTTCTTCAACACCATACTGGATCAATGGTTTGGTTAAGATGGGTAACATCTCTTTTGGTGTCGCTTTGGTTGCCGGAAGAAATCGTGTTCCATATCCTGCAGCAGGAAACAAACATTTTTTTATCATTTTCTATCCTTTTCTACTTTTTATATTTTTTAATTTATCTTTTAAAATAATCTTTCCGGACTCAACACCCGGTTGATTATAGGTATTAATATTAATCAATTGCCCCACCAAAGAAGTTAACAACTCATAATAGTAAATTAATTGACCTATGCTCTCTTCATCCACACGTTCAAGAATAATTTCATCTAAAGGAATATCCCCTTGCATTTGTAACGCTTCAATAACCGAATCACTCTGCATGGTAATCAAATCATGAAAAGCAATACCATTGAGTACATCAAGCGACTCCAAATGAGGTAGCGTAATATCAGGAACCGTCAATTCATCTTGAAAATCTTCTATTTTAATAAAGGTAACCGATTTATCACGTGTTCCTTCCATAATCAATTGAAGAAAAGAGTGTTGATCTTTAGGACCAATCAATCCAATCGGCGTTACCCCCACATGGAACGCTGAATGACGTTGTTTTTTACCCAAACTCTCACCCCAAAGCTGTACATACCACTCAGAGAAATATTGCAGTGTTTCAGAATAAGCAAAAACACAATTGATATTGTACGTCGTATGATATTTGGCATAGAAAATGGCTTTGTCCAAAAGAGCCTCTTTCAAATAGCCATCATTAAAGAAACTCTCTTTAACCAAATTGGCTCCTTTTAAAAGTTCAGCTATATTTACCCCACACAGTGCCAAAGGCAGCAAACCTACCACTGAGAGAACCGAAAAACGTCCACCAACTTCGGCTGGAAGATAAAAGATTTTTGCCTCTATTTCTCTAGCAAACTTATCCAATGCCGATGCTTCATCGGTAATGAAAGTATAATTTTTAGCATCTCGATGCTTCGCATAAAGATATTTAAAAATAGAGATGGTCTCAACCGTCGTTCCCGATTTGCTAATGACCAAAAAGTGTGATTTTTCAATATCAATTTTTGAAAGTAAATCCATAATGTTCAAAGGATCGGTACTTTCAAAGAAGTAAAGCTTTCTCTTTGGTGTTTTCACTGGTTTTAAAAACTCATAAATAGCTTTGGCACCCAATGAACTTCCCCCAATTCCTAAAACCACAATGTTTTCAATACGCGCATCAAAACTCTGAGCATACTCTAAAATAGGATCAATATTCTGCTCAGGTAAATTATAATACCCAATTTCTAAACGTTCCTCTTTTATTGCAGAAAAAAGTTTCGTTTTTTGTTCCAATTGTCGTTCACAAATATTAAAGTGGATTTTGTTTTTCATCTTCTCTTATCCTAACAATGCTTTAGCATTAACAATTAATTTTATATCCCTTCATTATACTTATTTTTAGATGAAATCCCCTAGAAAAAATGATTAAATTTGGAACTTTTTATACCTCTTGGCTGTAATGAACAATGGCTTTTTGAATTCTTACAATCGTCTCATCAACCCCTAAAATTGCCATAATTTCATCGAGTCCCGAGCCTGTCATGGAACCCAAAAGACTGATACGTAAGGGTTGTCCTATTTTTCCAAAACCTATCGCTTTATCGGCTACAAACTTTTCAATAACAGCATGATATTCAGGTGGTGTATGCAGAGGCGTCTCCCACGTTTGTAACACGCTTGCAAAATCACTTAAAATCTCATTCGCATCCCCTTTAAATGCTTTTTTAGAAGCTTTTGCATCATACGCATTTGGAGTGCTTAAAATCAAATTAATCTGATTGGCTAACTCCACCAATGTTTTCCCACGCTCTTTGGTGGCATCAAGCAATAATTCTACTTTATCATGCCCCTCAATATGCACCCCATACTCTTTCAGCAACAGCGCCAACTTTGCATTGGGCATATTTTTAATATAATGGGCATTCAGCCATAAAAGTTTATCAAGGTTATAATTAGAAGAGCTTTTATTAATATTTTTAGGGTCAAACAGAGCTATCATCTCCTCAACAGAAAATATCTCTTGGTCACCATGACTCCAGCCCAAACGTACCAAAAAGTTTAACAATGCTTCAGGCAGATAGCCTAATGCTTTATACTCCATAACATCCGTTGCTCCATCACGTTTTGAAAGTTTTTTCCCCTGCTCATTGTTAATCATGGCCACATGATAGAAGTTTGGAAGTTTAAACCCCAATGCCTCATACACCACAATCTGTTTTGGCGTATTATAAAGATGGTCATCGCCACGAATCACATCGGTCATCCCCATCAAGGCATCATCAATAGCCACCACAAAATTATAGGTCGGAACCCCACCTGCTCTGGCAATCACAAAATCATCTACTTCACTCGAGGCAATACAAATTTCACCCTTAACCCCGTCATAAAAAACAATATTTCCCTCGGTTGGTGCTTTAATACGAATAACAGGTTCTACACCTTCAGGTGGTATTCCTTTAAAATCACGATAACGTCCATCGTACCGTGTTCGTTCCCCTTTTGCCATCTGCTCTTCTCGCAAAGCCGTTAGTTCCTCTTTGGTCATGTAACACTTATAAGCTTTCCCCTCTGCCAACAGTTGGTCAACATATTTGTTGTAAATATCAAATCGTTTCGACTGATAGAGTGCTTCCCCATCATAAGACATTCCTACCCACTCAAACGCTTTTAAAATCGCTTCAAGTGCCTCTTCAGAGTTACGAGCCAAATCGGTATCTTCAATACGAAGTAGAAATTCTCCTTGGTTTTTTTTAGCCCAAAGCCATGAGAATAGTGCTGTTCGTAGCCCCCCTATATGTAAATACCCTGTCGGTGAGGGTGCAAAACGTGTTGTTGTCATAGTTAACCTTCAATAAATTAATAAAGAATTATAGCGAACTCATAAATTTTAATGGCTTATACTTTATTATGAACTTCGCAATACATATATTATCATAATAAAAAAACATAATAAAACTATGAACAACAACTCTTTTTTAAAAAAGTTGATATTTTTCACAATATAACATTAGTATCCCTCGAATTAACGCTTATTTAAACAACATTGTGTAAAATATTGGTCATTCTATAAAAATCAACATTATTAGGATTATATTTGAAACAAACTTTTTCCACTCTATTTTTTCTAACCCTATTTTTTCAAGGTTGTAGTTTAAAAGAAGACTATGTTCTATTTAGTCAAAGTAATACATTAACTGAAAGTATAGCACCCACATCCACTGTACATAAAAATGTTAAATTTGAATACAAAATTGTTCCACATGATAGGATTTCACTTATTGTTTATCAGCATCCTGATCTAAGTACCACAAACCCTCTCTCGGCAGCTCAAGAAAAAGGTATACTCGTGGACAGTGATGGAATTATCTCTCTTCCATTACTTGAAGATATTCATATTGCGGGATTGACACAAAAAGAAGCAGCCCATAAAATAGAACAAGGTTATGACAAATATCTTCAATATTCAAAAGTCCGATTAGAAGTCCTAAATAAACGTGCTTATGTTATTGGAGAAGTTCTAAAACCAGGTGAATTTGCCTTAGAAAATGAGCAACTAACCCTTCTTCAAGCCATTGCACAAGCAGGAGACTTTACCGATACAGCCAATCGTCAACAGATTCTCATTATTCGTGCATTACAAAATGGTGCTGAAACAAAAATGATTGACCTTACAGATGTTAACTCCATTACCCATGCTACACTTATGATTAAACCCAATGATATTGTCTATATTTTACCAACTAGTATGAAAGCGATTAATGCAAATATTGGTTCCATTAACCCTGTGTTCCAACTTATAGCCAATATTCTTTCACCGTTTGTCTCATACACTTACTTGAAAAACAACTAAAGGTTCTCTATGCAAAATAACCCTCAACTCATACAAAAAAATGAAATTGACCTAAGAGAACTTTTCGCTACTATTGGTCGATATAAATGGTCTATAATATTTTTAACTGTTCTCATTACTATGGCTGTTGCTATAAAAGTTTACTTTATGCCCAAGTATTATCAATCAACAGTTACCATCGAAGTTAAACCTGAAGATGACCAAAGTCAAGGTTTCTCAATGGGAGGAGCTGCCTCCCTTCTTTTAGGAGGAAGTGCTGGAGGTTCAACAGATTTAGAAAAAGACATTACTTTACTTAAAACTTTTAGAACCAATGAAAAAGTACTTGACAAGGTCGATGATTATATGGTTCGTTATTTTATTACCGATAAAAAATATAAAGAAATTGAACTGGACAATAATATCTCTATAGAGATAACCGATGTAAAGATTAATAACTTTAAAAACTATGGAATGCGTATTATTGTTGAACCACTAAATGATACCCAATACAAACTACTATTTCCAGGACGTTTTAGCAATACCTTAATAGGAACCTATCATTACAGTGAAATAATTCAAACGGATGATTTCTCTTTAATGGTTCATAAAAAAACAACATTTAAACAACTTTACACCATTGAACTTTCTGGAACAAAGCGTTATGTTTATGAAAATATTATTGCCAAAAACTTAAACATTGAAGCTGATAAGACTTCTCCTTTTTTAACCCTTTCTTATCTCGATACCTTACCTCTTAGAGGAGAGAAGTATCTAAAAAATCTTATAGAAGTTTACACCCAACAAAGCATTAATGACATAAAAGATGATGCATCTATAGTCATAAACTCTTATGACCAACAACTCAAAAAAATAGAAACACGTGTACAAGAAAGTTCAAATAAACTGGAAAACTATAAAATAGCCAACAGTATCATAGAACCTCAGGCACAATCAACTGCATTGGTAACAGAACTTAGTAAAGTAGGCATAGAGATTGCCCAAAATAATTATAAAGAAGAGTTAATCAAAAGCCTTATAACTTTTGTTCAACAACACAAAAACATTGATGCAATTGCACCTTCACTCATAGAACTACAAGATGAACCAACCATCTCGTTAATTAAGATAATACAAGAAAAACAACTAGAACTTGCTACGCTTTATCTCAAATATAAAAGTGACCACCCAGCCATTAACAATGAACAAAAACAAATTTTTTCATTACAAAAGAAAGTTCTCTCAAACTTAAAAAACTTGCAAACAACCTTAATAAACAAAACCAAATCACTTAAAAAAATGGAAGAGAACTATACTAAAAAATTAAAATCAGCTCCAAAGCAAGAACAAGAACTTATCTCATTTTCTAGGGATTATGAAATCAACCAAAAAATGTATACTTATCTTATGCAAGAACGTTCAGCAGCTGAGTTAAAACTAAATAAAGCACTCTCTCGCTTAAAAATTATAGAGTCTATCTATACGGCTAATCAAGCTATTAAACCTAAAAAAGCACTTATTGTTATCGTTAGCTTCATTACAGCTCTCATTCTATCTATATCTCTAGCATTTTTCAGAAATTTTATTAAGAAAGGATAAAAATGATTCAGCAAATAAATAAAAAATATCAAAATATTATAGACATCAATACAACCATTATTGATGCATTAAAAATCATGAACAAGAGTAGTATTAATCTTTTAGTCATTGTTGATGAAACAAAATTTATAGGACTTCTAAGTATAGGAGATATTCGAAGAGCTATTCTTAATAATATTGACATGAATACAACCTATATTAAAAAAATTATGAGAGACGATATTCTTGTAGCCCATACTGAGGACTCTATGGGGTTTATTAAAGGAATTATGCTTGAAGATAGAATTGTTTGTATGCCCGTAGTAGATGAGTTTAATAATTTGCAAGAGATTCATTATTGGGATGAAATTTTTTCTGAAAAAAAAGTCTTAGAAAAAATAGATGTTGATGTTGTTATTATGGCTGGAGGTTTTGGAACCAGACTTAAACCTATTACCAATATTATTCCTAAACCATTAATTCCAGTTGGTGAGAAACCTATTATTGAAATCATTATTGACAACTTTATGAAACATCAAGTTTCTAACTTTTACATCTCAGTTAACTATAAAGCAAAAATGATAGAAGACTATTTACATAATAAAGAATCGAGCAAATGTAAATTAACATACTTTACTGAAGATAAACCACTAGGAACTATAGGTAGTTTGTATCTTATTAAAAAACAACTCAACAAAACTATTTTTGTCTCGAACTGTGACATTATTATAGAAGAAGACTATTATGATATATATAAATATCATAAAGAAAACAATAATGATATCACTGTAGTATCTGCAATTAAACATGTAGAGATTCCTTATGGAGTTATGGAAACCGATGTAGGAGGAAGCCTTATAGGAATGACCGAAAAACCTGAATATACTTTTCAAATCAATACAGGGATGTATATATTAGAACCACATATCATTAAAGAGATCCCAGATAATAAATTCTATCATATTACTGAGCTAATAGAAGAAATTAATAAAAAAGGAAAAGTGGGAGTTTTCCCAATCCCTGAAAAATCTTGGCATGATATAGGACAATGGAAAGAGTATACCAATACTCTTGCTAAATACTCTTCTACCCCTATTTCTTTATAATAGTTCAGATAATCCTTTCGGGGGAAGAGGAAAACCTCTAAATGTTCCTAAATAATTAATTTTTCTTTTAGGGCATAAAACAACATAAAGTGTCATAATAATTAATGTAAAATAAAGATATAAATTTTTATTTTTTACATACCAAGCTTCAATTTCACCCTTGTAAGGAGCTATATACTCCTTATAAAACAATTTCTTATCTTTAACTTCTGATCTATCCATAATTTCATCTTCATTTCTAAAAAATATAGGACCTATTCCTGAAAGTCCTGGCCTTACTTTTACAATGATACCTTGCTCTTCTTTATTAAAAGCATTAAACCCCTCTATATCTTGTGGTCTTGGTCCAATAATACTCATATCACCTTTTAAAATATTAAAAAGCTGTGGCAATTCATTAAGCTTACTCTTTCTTAAAAATTTTCCAATAGGTAATACCCGTGAATCATTTTTCATCGTAAGTGTTCCAGCCCCCATATTTTCACTATTCTTCACCATAGTAGTAAATTTATAAACATCAAAAATTTGACTATTTAACCCAACTCTTTTCTGCATATATAAAACATTATTACCTGTAATTTTTAAAAGTAATGAAACAATAACTAAAATAGGAGACAATAATATAATTGCTAAAGCTGAAAAAAGCATATCAAAAAATCTCTGCATCTTTACATTCTCCCATCTAAATATTTTCCTGTTTCTCTATGTCCAAAATCTGGTATCATTTTAAAAAACAACTTTACAATTTCTTCTTTGCCCCACTCTTTTTTAACTTTTAATAAAGATATAGTCTCTTCGAAAATCTTTAAATTCTTTTCATCAAATTCTGCTTTATTCTTAATAATGCCGAGATTATTAAATCTCTCCATATCTAAAGTTTCATTATCAGTAAAAAACTCTTCAAAATCTTTTTCACCCGTAGTATCACTTTCAAAAAACAAACAAGGCCACTGTCCTTGCTCTGGTAGACTTTTCACCAATTCACGTGCCTCTTCTTCACTCTCACATAAATAAGGTTTATACCCTATATTTTCTAAATAACTAACAGCAATATCTGCAAAAGTCATAAGATGAAGCTTCTCACTTAACTTAGGAAAAAATATATCCCGATTTTCACCAAATATACATGACATAAGACAAAGTTCACCTGACTCTTTTGGTGTTACAAAATATCTTTTTATATCTTTTGGTGCAGCAATAGGTTGATTTTTCTGAATACGTTGATTAAAACCGTGAAGCAATGAACCATCAGAAAAAGCTACATTTGCAAACCTTGCTGTAGATATTGAAATATCAAGACTTCTACGCATTAAAAACATCTCCATTATACGTTTAGAAGCTCCCATCATATTAACGGGATTAGCAGCTTTATCAGTAGAAACACAAAAATATTTTTTTGTTCCATTAGCTATAGATTGTTTTAATGTTTTTTCCGTATTAAAAATATTTACATCTATCATACGCATAAGCGTAAAAGGATCTTTTTCACTGCGTACATGTTTCAGTGCAGAAAGGTTCAAAATATAATCATATTTTCCATCACTTTGAATAAAAGCATCATATTCAATAGAACCAATATCTAAAGCAAAAGTTTGAAAATCTCCATCTATATATCCTAATGAACTTCTAATATCTCGTACCAACTCAACCATATTATTTTCACTAATATCTACAACATGTAACTTTTCAGGATTACGTTTAAATATTTCCTTAGTCACAGCTTGACCAATTGATCCAGCTCCTCCTATGACCAAAAATGAAGAGCTTGACACTATTGTAAAGAGTTCATTTTCATAACGTCTCATATCCTCTTCAAATAATTCAGAATTTCTTCCAATAAGTTTTAATATATTCATTCTATATCCCTTTATTTGGGGTATTATAGCAAATTCAAGCTTTTAACAAAACTTTGGACAAAATTAAAAAATATAGTTTATATTTGTTTTTTATAGTTATTTAAATTAATCTTAAAATAAATTTTATTCTCAATTTCCTAAAGATTTTTTCAACCCATTACAAACAAAATCTACTTGTTCCAAACCCATTGTAGGATAAAGTGGTAATGTCAACTCACGCATAGCAATATCTTCTGCGATAGATGCACTATTTAAACCTATATCTTTAAATGCTGTAAAATCTTTAAATGCAGGATAATGAATAGATGATTGAATACCTTCTACTTTTAATTTACCGATTAAATCCACCCTATCTATACTTTCACTCAATAAGAGAGGAAAGATATGATAAACAGATTCAATATTTTTTAATTCTAAAAAAGGTATTGTTATCCCTTTTACATCTTTTAAGTTTAAAATATAACGTTCTACTAATACTTTTCTACTCTTATTAGCAAGAGAAAGTTTATCCAACTGTACTAATCCCAAACTCGAACGAATCTCATCTATGCGATAATTTAAACCTGATTGAGCGATATCATAAGTAATAGCTCGACCTTTATGTCTATCTAACGTTAAAGCTGTCATTCCATGACTTCTAAAATATTTCCCTTGCTGATCAAGTTTCTCAGATTTACTACTAAGCATTCCTCCCTCACCTACAGAAAGATTCTTATTAGTAAAAAAACTAAAACAACCATAATCACCAAATGTACCACATTTTTGACCTTTATATGTTGCTCCAGGTGCATGAGCAACATCTTCTATAAGTGCTATACCTCTATCATTACAAAGCTCTACTATCTCATCCATTTGACAAGGATATCCAGCAAAATGTACAATAATTACTGCTTTTGTTTTCTCTGAAATCTGCCTTTCTATTGTTTCTGCAGATACATTCCAATCACTATAACTGCTACAATCAGCTAAGACTGGTGTCGCACCAACTATACGCACCACATTAATATCAGCGACAAATGTTAATGCTGGAATGATAACCTCATCACCTTCTCCTATATCTAAGGCCATAAGTGAAATATGTAATGCTGCAGTTGCTGAAGAAAGAGCTGTACATTTTACATTTTCTCCTAACATCTCTGAAAAATTACTCTCAAATGTCTTTGTCTTTTCACCCATAGTTAACCAACGACTATCAAGCACTTCATTTACAGCTTGAGACTCTCTCTCATCATAGTTTGGTGCAAATAGTTCTACTTTCCACATTTTTATAACTCCTCTAATGTTTTTATAAATTCTTTGGCTATATTTTCATAGGTATGATGTTTTAAAACATACTTTTTTCCATTTTTACCCATCTGTGTTCGTTCCTCTTCATTTAACTTATATAATTTTATTATCCCATCTGCTATACTTTTAGGATTATCAGAGAATACAGTCACACCTGATTGAGATTTCTCAACAATACTTTTTTTATCATTTACACCATATAAAATGGGTTTAGAAGCATAAAGATAGTCAAATAACTTATTAGGAGAAACACCATACTCAAAGATTAGTTTTTTCTGTAAACCAATATAACAAACATCCAAAAAACAAAGTAAACTTTGAACTTCATTTTTAGGAATTTCATCGATAAAACAAACATTTGTTAATTGTTTTTCAAGTACAATGGATTTTAGTTTTATTTTCTCTTTCCCCTCCCCGATCAGAAGAAGTTTAATAGAAGGATAATCTTTTAAATATTCTGCTGATTCAACAAAAGAGTCTAATGCATTAGCAATTCCAATTGTCCCTGTATAACCAACTAAAAAACTCTCTTTAGGTAAACTCGCTAATGTTATACTGTTGAGCTTTTTATTCTCTTCCATATCTTCAAGTGAAATACCATTGGGTATGTATTTAAATTTTTCAGCCACTAAACCATGTTTTTGCATATAATTAAAAGCATTGGATAAAACCGTAATGGTTAAATCAGATTTTTCATAAGCATAGTTTGCAAATTTTTGCATTAAAAATATAAAAGGATGATGTTTACTATAGCCCCCAAGTTCCATCAACGATAAAGGCCAAATATCTTTTACTTCATAAATAAGTTTTGCATTAAATTTCTTTGCAAAATGATATGCTGGTTTAATTAAAAATGGTGCCATAGGACTGGCTATCACATAATCAGGCTTTCCCATTTTATCTACAGGTAAACCATAAAGTTTTTTTACAAAGACAAACCATTTCCATACTCTCTTTTTATCAGTAGACGTTGTATAATGAGGAACATCTATCCAAATATACTCTATGCCATCTATATTTTCAAAAGTATACTCGCCATCTATTTTAGGTAATTTTTTAAAAAGATGCATATACGATGCAGAAACGATTATCACCTTGTGCCCAAGCTTCAGCAACTCACGAGCGACATAATAATTTCTAAATTCCATTCCATGATACTTTGAACCTGCATAATCATTGAAGAACCAAATGGTTTTACGCATTAATCAACTCTTTTATTATCTTTTCACTTGCGTTTCCATCACCATAGAGATTTAATGAATAATCCATAGTAAACAATGACGAATAATTTTTATAAGTCTCTAGTATTTTCTCTTTGTCTGATCCAACCAAGATATTAAAACCATTATCTGTGAGTTCTATCCACTCAGTCTCATCACGTAATGTAATACAAGGCTTTTCAAAGAAAAATGCTTCTTTTTGGAGTCCTCCACTATCTGTCATAACGAGTTTTGAATTTTTTATTAAATAAACCATTTCCAAGTATCCCACTGGCTCTATAATAGTAAAATTTGCTTTCATATTATTCTGTTCAAGTATTGCTTTTGTTCTAGGATGAAGAGGTAATACTATTTGAATCTCTTTAGCTATTTCATTAAGAGCATCTACTATCCCTTTTAGTCGTTCTAAGTCATCTGTATTTTCAGCCCTATGAATAGTCGACAATATATATTCATATTCCAATTCTACTTTTGGTTTTACAGCTAAATCTTTATAAAAAATCGCTCCATCTTGCATTACATCACCATTTTTCACTATTTTGATGTCCAAATTATTATAACCTTCATTCTCCAAATTGTCTATAGCACTTTGTGTTGGACAAAATAAAATATTACTTATTCTATCGGTCAAAATACGATTAACTTCTTCAGGCATATTCATGTTAAAAGAACGTAGTCCTGCTTCTACATGAACCACTTTTATATGTAGTTTAGACGCAGCCAAAGCTCCTGCAATTGTTGAATTTGTATCACCATAAACTACTACACAGTCAGGTTTTTCTTTTAAAAGAACCTCTTCTATTTTTTCAAGCATCTGTCCTGTCATGGCACCATGCCCTAAACCATTAATATCCAGATTATAATCAGGTTTTGGTATCTGCATCTCTTCAAAAAATATATCTGACATATTGGCATCATAATGTTGTCCTGTATGCACTATAACTTCTTCTATCTCATCATATTTCATTATTTCTCGACTCACTGTTCCTGCTTTTATAAACTGTGGTCTTGCCCCTAGTATGGTTACTATTTTCATAAATTTAACTCCTTATATACTTCTAACAAAACTCTCTCCTGCTCTTCCCAATTATAAATCTCTTTTGCTTTTTTAAGATTTTCATTTATCTCTTTCTTATTTAAAGCTAGTGCTTGTTTTATAGCTTTTATAATCCCTTGTACATTCTCTTCTTCTACAACTACACCTATACCGTTGTCTTTCACCACCTTACTCATTTCAGGAAGATTTGACACAATCACTGGTACCTCAACCATCATATATTCAAACAATTTATTAGGAAGACAATAACGATAACTTAAACAACTATCTTCTATGGTTGAAATCCCAAAGTCAGCCGATACAGTATACTCCAATAATACATTTGGAGATACAGCCTTATGGAAATAAATATTACTATTTTCTTTTGCAGCTGTTACAATAAGTTCTTCTAAGTCACCATAGCCCATAAAAATTATTACATTGCCAGTATCATTAATAGTTTTAAAAACTTCTATAAGTAATTCAAGACCTCTGTTTCTACTCAACCCACCCTGATACAAAAATATGGTTTTCCCCTCTATCCCAAATGCTTCTCTAAACTTATCATATTTTTCAACTTCTTTATATGAGGGTGTATTTAAAACCAGTGCTGGCTTTTTTATGCCATATAATTTTACATATTCATGAGCAATAGAATCACTAACAGTAATGATTTTATCACAATGCTTAATAAGAAATTTTTCTGTCCACTTTACAATATGTTTCTGAATACCATAAAGAGCATAAGTTTCGGTTTCATACTCATGAGCATCATAAATTATTTTTGCATTATTATTGTAAAATTTTTTTATTATTATACCTATAGGAAGTGTATTAATATCATTACAATGTAAGATATCAAAAGTTTTAGCATAGACAATACTTTCTCTTATATACTTTAAATAAGCTCTTAATTTACCTATCTTCCCTTTTGTAACAGTTCTATCAAGATAAGCAACTCTTCGAATAGAAACTTTTTCTATTTCTTCTTCTACTTTTAAATTTTTATCAAGATGTGCAATGATAGTTACTTCATAACCATTATGAGATAGAGATAAAGACTCTTTTAATACCCTACTATCATTAATAAAAGAGTTAAATACAAAATTTGCTACCTTTACCATTTAATATCCTCATATACTCTTTTTAAATTCTCAATTGTATTTACAATTATATTACTTCTCCATTGTCTAGGATGAGAGAGCATATAAATTTTATCATATTTTCCTATACATTTAAATATGTTTTCTGGCGTATAATAAAGCGGATAAGGTCTATCAGCAACATAAATATCAAAACTATCTTTAAAAATTTTATCATAAGTTTCACAAACAATACCTAACTCTTCTCGAAGTCCTTGTGATTTAATAATCGCAACATTAGTTAGAGCAAGTTTCCTGTTAACGAAATCCCCATGACTGCAAACTGTTTGAAGTTTTGAACCTAGTGCATTTTCTATCATTCTAAAATTTTTTTTAAATAATTTTTGTATATTTTCCATATTCTCAAATACGTTTTTTTGTGATTTCAGATGATGTTGTTTGCAATAAGTTGCAATCTCTTCAAAATGATAACTTGCTTCACTTCCATAAGCTTCTATCTCTTTCATTAACTCTATATCTAATGTAGAAAGTCTAAAATAATAAGTTGCTCTTACATTATATTTTTTTTCTATTTCAAAAAAGATTCTTGCCATCTTTTTATCTGTATCAATGTCATGCCTATTAACAAAATATTTTTTATTTTCTAATTTATTTTGCGATAACTTATCATAATAATCTCTAACTGTTATATATTCATATCCCGAATCAAGTGTACTTTTTAATATATCTTCATACTCTTCCATACGTGATGGCATTAAATAATCTGCATAAACTCTATTTTTAACTATCGTTAATTTTCCCATAACCATTTTACCTTATATGGTTTATATCCCAGTTTTTCTTTAAACTTTTTAAGCCCTGTACTTGCACCAAGGAATGTATCATACATGATATACGAATATCCCCGATTTCTATATTTTTCAAACATAATCTTATTGACCTCTATCATCATAAGATACATAATTCCATCATTTAAATATTTTTTATGTCCAAGTAAAGTTACAACCAAAGCAAATTCACCATAAAATCCAATATTGCAATAAGCTAATAATTTCTTGTCTTTATTTACAACACCATAAGAATTATGATTTGTTTCATTTTTATAACTATTTATTTTACTTAAATAATTCTCTGTCATCATTTGACCTTGTCTTATTTGTGTAGAAGTATTTATATCATATATATCATCAACATAATTATTTCTATCAATCTCAATAAAGTGGTATTCTCGTTTTATGGCTTTTCTACTGTAATATGCTGCAGAATTTTTACCATTTATTGATTTATAATATACATCAAAATTTTCATATAAATTTAAATCAACTAATGCTACCCCTACAGTCTTATTTTGAAATAATTTTAATCTATGTAGCTGTGTAAAGTATTGATATGTTTTTTCATATTTTTCAACTGTATCATAATTGGAATTACAAAATTTTATACCTACTTTAGGTAACTGCAGAATTTCTTTTATTTTTATAATAAAATTGGAAACTTTATTTATCACTTTAACTCTCCATAAACTTCAAGTAAAAATTTTTCTTGCTCTTCCCAATTATAAACTTCTTTTACTTTTTGTATGTTTTTATGTAACTCTTCTTGATCTAAATTACTAGCTTTTTCAATAGCTTTTTTCAACCCTCTAGATGTATTTTCAAAAGCAACTTCTCCTATATTATAATCCTCAACTAACCTTTTCATTTCATAAAGGCTAGATACAATGACAGGTATTTCTGCCATCAAATACTCAAACATTTTATTAGGAGAACAATAATAATGATTTAAACAACTATTTTCATAAAAAAGTATTCCAAAATCTGCACTACATGTATAATCTAATAATACATCTGGAGTCACTGCCTTATGAAAATAAATATTTTTATACCTTTTAGAAGCTTCTTGAATTAGATTTTCTAAAGGACCATATCCCATAAATACTATTACACTTTTTTCATCATTTATTAATTTAAATGTATCAAGAAGTATCTCAATCCCTCTACCTCCACTTAATCCACCTTGATATAAGAAAATTGTTTTATCTTTTTGTATATTTAGTGCTTCTCTAAATATATCTTTTTTTTCTATCTCTTTATAAGGAGGTGTATTTAAAACTAATGAGGGTTTAGGTATGTTATATAATCGAACATATTCATTTGCAATAGCATTACTCACAGTTATTGTTTTATCTACATACTTAATCAAAAATTTCTCAAAAAATTTTGTTAATGTCTTCCTCATACCATTTAAACCATCTACTTCTGTCTCATATTCATGTGCATCATAAACTATTTTTACATTTTTATTAAAATATTTTATTGCTACACCTACAGGTAATGCACTTAAATCGTTACAGTGAACAATATCACTTTTTCTATAAAGTTTAATTATTCTATAAGACCACTCCATATATTTTAACATACTCATAAATAAATTTTTAGACCAAGTGATACTTTTTAATTTGATTCTATGAACATCAACACCTTGAACTTTGTCAAATTCGTCTAATGGTTCTTCATGAAGAGCCACAATCAACACCTTATATCCTGCATTTTGTAATGATATATTTTCTTTTAAAACTCTACTATCATTTTTAAAATTATTTAATACTATTGATGTTACTTTATTTTTCAACTCTTATCCTTGTTAGCATATTTATACTTTTTAATATTAAAAGAAAAAAAACCAATGACTCCAGAAAACTCCAAAATTGAATATGCACAAGATTGATAATAGTTAAAAGTATCATTAATTTATAGAGTTGCTGAAAGACATTATCTAGTAATATTTTTGATAAATAAATCATGATATAAAGGTAGAAAATAACTATAAAAATCATTAATATATCAAATCCATATCCAAAATTTGCAAATCCATCTGTAATAAAAGAACTATTTGCTCCTCCAAAGCTTTGACCATAATAAATCGACATCATCAGAGAAGTTAAACTAATACTATCTCCTTCAAATACATTTAAATCTATTACACCAAAGAATATAGGGAATGATGCCCCATTCAATAAAGGTGCCTCATCAAAATAATTATATGTAGCAAGAACCAAATCACCTGCTAAAGTAATTCTATGTATAATAGCAGAAGTTAATAAAGTAAGATTATTAATATCAAAACTACCAAATACTGTAAAGAAAAAAAACATCATCACTATAGCTAAAAAGCTTAATGAGAGTAAAATAAATTTTAAATTTATTTTAAAAAAGTGAATATATAATAAAAAATGAATTACAAACATAGTTACTATCGGAGCTTTTTGCAAAGAATACATATAGAATAATATATATAAAGCTGAAGCAAAAATATATCTATATTTATTTCTTTGTACCAAGAATACACAAGTTAGTGCTAAATGTAAAATCACAATATTAACAAAAAATACACTATACTGAGGAACATCAATTCCATTAAGCCGAATATCATACTTATCTAATAAAAGATTTTTATAATTTAATATATCAAATATATGGTTTTTATTTATCAATGCAAATATTATTATAATCAAAGAAGTAAATAAAAAAATTCTATTAACAACTTTATTATCTTGTAAAAAAGAGAAGTCTACCTTATAATAATCAAATTTATTTGCAACTGTAAATGATATTAATAATATAACAAAAACTAAAAAGATATAATAATTAAGAACGGATGATATATTAAGGGTAATACTAATACCATTAAATAATATATATAAGATAATAAATGGTGTAAATATTCCATATTTAGTATTTTTTTCTAACATTTTTCATCAATCATATTTATGATAAATTTATGTTTTTTATCATCCTCGATAGAAAACATATTAACATATTCAAATTCTATTACAATATTACCAACATGACTAGTCAAGGACTCTATAATAAATACTTCATCTTCATCAGTATAATTTTTAGATTTTAATATCTTGATTTTTAATTTGTTATGCTCTATTTGAATAAATTGATATTGTAATACATTAGTTTTTCCCATAAGAACTGTTATAATAGGACTTGCAATTAATATACCATTTAATTTCAACGTATCAGTAACTCTACCTTTTAATTCTTTTAATAAAGGTCTTTCTATAGAACAAGAACATTTTTCATCAGAAAGGATACCAATATCTCCAGTATCATACCGAATTAATGGCATTGAATATTCCATTAATGTCGTTGCTAAAATATAACCTTCTTGATTATAAATACAGTGTCCATCATCATCAACAACTTCCAAAAGACCTCTTTCCATATCAATATGTTTACCTTGATGAGTCTGACATTCAAATGCAGTTATAGCTCCATCATTTAAACCATAAGTATCAAATACATCTGAAGTAAAAACTTTCGATATAAATTCTCTTTGTTTATCCAAAAGCATTTCAGAAGTAGTAAACACACCTTTAATATTAAATTTCGATTCTAAATTATTTTTATATACATATTCAGCTAATAAAAATATGGCTGATGCATAACCTCTTATATATTTAGGATTCCACTCAATCATATCATCTGTATATTGCTTTAACAAAGTATCATTGACACCATAAGATGAATATGATCTAAAATTTAATACATAATCTACAATTTTACTTTTTAAAGATATATCTCTCCCAACAAGAGAACCACCAGCAATAATCACTACTTTATCCCCTAATTTATAGCCACCTAATCCCCATCCTCTCAATAATATAGCAAAACTCATTTCTGAACTAAATTTACTTACTCTGTATTTTAAAGGTTCACCTGTAGAACCTCCTGTTGATGCATTAGAATACTGAATATTATTTTTATGAATAGGATAAAAATCATCAATATTTTTACGAATGTCACTTTTAGTTAAAATAGGTAATTTATATAAATCTTTTACTGTATATATGTCTGATGGCTTTATATTTTTACTATCAAATGTTTTTTTATAATAAGGAATATTATAATAACTATAATTTATAATTTGTCTAAGTTTGTTATTTTGAAGTTCTTCTAATTCTTTTAACGTTAGTTTATTGGTTTTTGTCAAAGAATAGTATGCTTTTAGAATACCAAAATTTATAATACTTAAGCCAAAATAAAACTTTAATCTATATATTAATAACATTATCATCCTTCTCCTAGTATAATTCTTCTAATTATACTAAAAAATACAATTGATATAATAGCTAAAAAACTCAAAAAGTATAATTCTTGTAATTTAATATTAACAAGTTTAAAAATATATAACATCATTCCTATCCAAAAGAATGTTCCCACACAAGTAAATAATATAATTGTCTTAAATGCATCATTAAAAATATAATACCCCAAACAAAGAGCCAATATCCGAGATGTCAACATTAATATATTAAAATACAATGCTTCTTTTTGTTTCTCAAGTGTAATCAAAATAGTTGAAAGTGGTGAAATTAGAAATACAAAAAAAAGCCATATAGATAGAACTTGTGCATATTCTCCAGCAATTTTCCACTTTTCTCCAAATATAAAATAAAATGCATAGTCACCATACACACCTATCAAAATCATTGGAAATAATCCAAGATAAAAAAGCTTTTTAAAAGTCAATTGTGTTAAATTATGTAATTTTTCTTTATTATTTCTAACTTTTGATGATTCTTCTAAAAAGACTTGTGCTATCGAACTACTAATAAATGCTATTGGTAAACTTAAAATTCGATACGACAATGAATAAAACCCTACAACAGCACTATTAAAAAATATCCCTAACAAAATAATAGGTGAACTAGATGAAGATGTATTAAAAAGAGCTGACCATATATCAAACTTCGGAAACTTAACATATCTTCTTGCCAAAGCAAATATCTTAATCTTTTTAACTTTTTTAAATATCGTAATATCTTCTTTTATCACCATCTTAGCCAAAACTGTTGTGGCAATCATTTGACCAGCAATTGTCCCAATAAGAAGTCCACTACTACCAAAACCATTAAATCCCATACCAAGATTAGTTGTAGCTGTTACTCCACTTTGAACCACTCGACTTGTAGCCAATCTTTTATATTGTTTTTTTCTATTGCTCCAATAATTAAAACTTTGATAAACTCCCGTTAATAACACGGTAATAGGAATAAAATATAGCCAAGAAGATATTTCAGGATTTCCAAGTAAATTAGCAAGTTGTGTATTAAAAATAAAAACTATTAAAAAAGATATAAAACTTACTAAAAATGACAGTAAAAATGATAAAACAACAATATTAGCAGCATCTCCATCCTTCTTAGGAAGCATTATAGCTAGTTCATATCGCCCTGTAGCAACCACTGAAATGATAGCAGCTATACTTATATATAATGCAAATAAACCAAAATCTTCAGGAGTATAAATCCGTGTTAAAATAGGACTAATAGCAATAGGAATAGCTTGTGCAATAGTCGTTCCCGTCATCAACGTTAAAACATTACGAGAAAATTCAGATTTTGGTTTGAGTTTTTTTAACAATTATAGATTCTCACAAATATACCCTATCTCATCATCCCTCAGATAAGAATTCATAGGCAAAGACATGATCTCACTAGAAACCAATTCAGCAATAGGAAAATCCCCTTTTTTATATCCCAAATAAGCAAAACACTCTTGTAAATGTAAAGGCATAGGATAATGCACAGCTGTAGGAATCCCTTTCTCTTTTAACTTCGCTTGAACGCTATCTCTATTTTGAACCCTCACCGAATATTGAGCCCAAGCAGAAGTAGCATTTTCATCTACAAAAGGTATTATTAATTTTGAATTTTGAATGTTTAATTTTGAATTATATTTCTCTGCTACTTCTTGACGTAAAGCCAAATCTTTCTCATAATGTTTGAGTTTAACATTTACGACGGCACACTGAATCGTATCCATTCTTCCACCCATTCCAATGTATTGATGATGGTAACGTTTTGATTGTCCATGAACTCTAAGT
>JAHJJU010000028.1 GCA_018822805.1 bacterium | reverse complement strand
GGAATATTATATAACAGTATAGGGCAAAGTAATGTTTTTATTGGGGCTAGAATAGTTAAATAGAGTGACTAGGAAGTAGACTTTTCATGATTGTATCGACAGCTAGTCTTTCTTTCATGATTTCAACAAAGGTATGGATACTTTTGTGTTTGTATTTTTCAAATTTATCATCATTAAAAAGTCCATGGATAAAGGTACCTTTAATATGTTTATTCTGGTAGTAAAGAGGATAGTTTTTACTAATACCATTATGAATCTCAAAGCCCTTAACGCTTTTTCCGAAAAGTTGGTATTCTCCACGTCGTACAATCTTCTTTTTCTGAAAAATAATATCGTCGTCTATAAAGCCAAAACCCTCTATCGATGAAGGTTCATCTGCTTCTATGGCTTCATGGTCAATAATGCGTTTAAACATCATTTGAAAACCTCCACAAATCCCTAAAAGTTCAGTTTTTGTTGTTTTAATTTGATCAAAAAGTCCGGAAGCTTTGAGCCATTTTAAATCTTCGATAACCAGTTTTGAACCCGGGAGAATAATTTGATCGAAATTTTCTAAAGAGATAGTGTTGTGAATAAACTCTAACGCAATATCTTCATCAGCAATAAGAGGTTCAAAGTCGTTGTAGTTGCTCATGGTTGGGTAAGCAATGACAGCAACACGCTTGGCAGAAGGTTTACTCTTTTGTTGATAGTTCATAAGACTTTGAGCGTCTTCAAAGCCTAAGTTAAAAGGGACATAGGGAAGGACTCCTAAAACAGGAATTTTAAACTGCTCTTCAATAATTTTAACCCCTTCATCAAAAAGGCTTAAGTCCCCTCTAAATTTGTTAACAATAACTCCTATAACATTGGCTTGGAGGGCTTTAGGTAGAAGATTATAGATGCCCCAAATTGATGCAAAAACACCTCCTTTTTCAATGTCGGCTACTAAAATAATTTTGGTATTAAATTCGGTAGCAATGTAGATGTTTGAGAGGTCTTTGTCCATAAGATTCAGCTCCACAGGACTGCCAGCTCCTTCGGCTACCACACAGTCGTATAGGGTATCTAAATATTTAAATGATTGTCGTACAGCCGGTTTAAGTTGGTCTAAGTCTCGGTAGTACTCTAAAACTTCTTTGTGCGTGACGGCTTGACCATTTACAATCAGTGTAGCAGAGTTTCCTTTCCCTGATTTGAGTAGTATAGGATTGAACTGGTAGATGGGATTAAGTCCTAAAACTTCAGCTTGAAAGTGTTGGGCAACGGCTATTTCACTGCCATCATCGCAGGCTACGGCGTTGTTGGAGACATTCTGTGCTTTAAATGGTGCAACAGTGTAACCCAAATCTTGAATAATTTTTGAAAGAACAAAAGTAAGGGTTGATTTCCCGGCATCAGAGCCGGTACCAAAGATGGAGAGATTATGCAAGAGTTAGACCTTTTAGCTTTTTATTTTAATAATAAATCAATATAATCCTAAAAAGTTATTATATTAACTTATTATTAAATTTAAAAAATATAAAAGGATGTTTATTGGAAGAGCTTAGAGATTATGAACTTGAATCATTTAAGAAAAGAGAAGAGGTATATAAGTATGAGGTGAAATCTCTTAAAAAACAGATCTTTATCTCGAATTTAAAAGCTTGGATTATTGGAATCATTTTAATTGCAGAGATTATTTTTATTGTACAATTTTTTAAGAAACAAGGTGTTTTTGGAGAGGTCAATATCGCACAATCTAAAGTTGCCGTGGTTCGTTATAATAAACCGGTTACCGAAGAGTTCACCACAACAGTAATGGAAAAAATGGACGCCATTAAAGAGGATAAAACGTATAAGTCCGTACTGTTTATTATGGGTTCTCCGGGTGGTTCGCCAACGGCGAGTGAAGAGCTTTCAGAGTATTTAAAAGCGTATCAAAAAGATATGAATGTTACCATGTATGTTGACTCTATTGCTGCAAGTGGAGGATACTATATCGCTTCAGCTGTTAAACCGTTGATTGCCAATAAAAATGCAATAGTGGGTTCTATAGGGGTCATTATGCCCCATTATAATTTAGAAGAATTGGCAAAAAAAGTGGGTGTTGAAGAGGACTATCTAGCAGCCGGTAAATTTAAAAAACCGATTTCAATGTTGACCAAAATCGATAAAGAGAATCGAGAGTATATGACTAAAAATCTTTTAAAACCAACCTATGACAACTTTATTAATGCTGTGGCAACAAACCGTGGTTTAACAGCAAAAGATATTACACCTTTTGCTGAGGGTAAAATTTTTATTGCTAATGTACCGGAGGTTCAAGGTATTTTAGTTGACGAAATTTCGTCACTTTACCAAGTAAAAGCACAAATTCGTAAACATTTAAAAAAGAAAGATTTGGCATTTGTTGATGTGGATCTTGAAGAGAAACCACCGTTTTTACCGATGGTTAAAGTTGATTTAGGGTTAGATGAACTCAGCTCTAAACTGGAACTGCGTTAATTCAAACATTCAAATTCATTAGCCTATCGGACAAAGGGGCAAGACACGGCTTGACCCCTACAGGTCGCATAGGTTAAAAAATCTCCATAACCTATTGAACTCGTAGGGGCAGAGCCATGTCTCTGCTCTTTGCTGGCATAAAACGATGTTTCTAATTTAAAAAATATCCCCTAATTGGAAATAATTAAAAGGGTATAGCTTATGAAATAAGAATTTTTTTAGAGGATGAACAGTATAGGTTTAGAACAGAAAAACCATATGAAAAAGAGATGTATCGTGTAGTTTGGAAGTTTTTGTCAATATTCCCCAATGTGAAGAATATTGAAGAACTAAAAGAGACTCTTCTTGAAGCATTAGAAGTAAAAGGTGATAATGGGAAAAATACTTTTAATAGTGAATATCTAAAAGAATTAACTGTTGTGTTAAAGGATTAATGGTGGCAATAACAGAACTAACAACACTAACAGCTGCACAAGCACAAGAGTTTGACCTATCACAATTAAGTTTAGGTTCTTATCTATTTTTAGGAATCGAGGAAGATTTACTGTTTTTAAGGTGGTGACTGACCTTAAAATTCTAAATTGGATTAAAGTAAAGAAAGTTAGTAAAAAATTGGTTATAATGGTTTTATGATTAATTTAGAGTGGATAGTTTCAAAAGTAACAACAGATGATTATATCTTTTCTCAACATGCTGATGAATAGAGGAGAAAATAATGGAAAGCTGTAGTTTTTGTGGTAATAAAAACATTAAAAGTGTCTTAACAGAGTATACCTATCGACAGAATGGTAACTATATGGTTTTTCATAATGTTCCATTACAACAATGTGAGTTTTGTGGAGAAAAATATTTTGAATCTAAAGTATTGAAGCAGATTGAAAAAGAGTTTTTAGCTGTAAGAAATGGGAAAAAAGTGACGGAGGAGATTCGCGTTCCTGTTGAAGATTTTAGTCGATTGGATGTGGCGTAAGAATGCATAGGTTCTTTCGCAGTCTTTGGGGCGAGGGAATGCAGTTCTAAATTGGAACTGTGTTAATTTCTAAGCTCAAACCATAACAGTCCAAGGTACTCATGGAGTGCTTGTTCTGTTTTTTTAAGTTGTTTCCCTTGGAGTATACTGGTTAATCCATCTTCATTGGGACTATTAAAATCAGCAGGAGCAGCAATGGGATTTAATCCCTCTTTTTGAAAAAGTTTCATAGATCGGGGCATATGATAGGCAGCCGTTATTAAAATAAATGCGGTCGTGCATCTAAAAGTAGTTGATAAAAGTATCAGAGTATAATTATAATATGAGACATAGACCAAGTTGTAAAAAGTGTGGAAGTATTAATAGCGTAAAAAATGGGCATAATCGTTGTGGAACACAACGGTATAAATGCA
>JAHJJU010000027.1 GCA_018822805.1 bacterium | reverse complement strand
CAGTTGCGACTCTTTATGAGGGAATCAAACGCTACCCCATCTCGGTACGCTACGAACAGAGTCAACGAGCAGATGTGACCAGCATTGGAAAGATACGCATCAAAACCCCGTATGGTTATGCACCGTTAGAGACCTTTGCCAAGTTGTATTACAAAGAAGCCCCATCGGTACTCAAAGCTGAAAAGGGTAAAAAAGTTATCTTTATCTACATCACCCCAAACCAAGGCACAACATCACAAGCCTACAAACAAGAGGGGATGAAACTGTTAGAAGATTTGAAACTCCCCACAGGCTACTACTTTGAGTGGGCAGGAGAGAGTGAGTATTTGGAGTCGGCAATGGAACGGTTGACATTCATTGTGCCGATTACTCTTTTTATGACGTTTATTCTTATCTATTTGGGCTTACAAAGTATGCGAAATGCGTTAATCGTCTTCTTCACCTTGCCTTTTGCAACGGTGGGTGGAATACTCTATCTTGATATGTTGGATTTCAACTTCTCCATCGCCGTGGTTGTAGGCTTCTTGTCACTCATAGGGGTAGCCACCGAGACGGCAATTGTAATGATAATTTACCTTGAAGAGGCTGTGGAAAAAGTGACCCACCGAACCAAAGAAAATCTAAAAGGGGCAATATATGAGGGGGCAGTACTGCGTGTGCGTCCAAAACTCATGACAGTCTTTGCCATTTTAGGTGGCTTGATTCCCATTATGTATATTGACGGAGTTGGCTCAGAAGTGATGCAGAGAATTGCTGCCCCGATGATTGGTGGGGTGGTGAGTTCGGCTGTGTTGACGCTGTTGATTATTCCTGTGGTTTATTATATGGGGTTGAAAGTGGATAAGGGGTGATTTTTTGTAATTATATTTAGGAAGTTTTTTGATGAAGATTTTTAGAGGGATTGAGTAGAGAGTTCTTATTTGACTCTAAAAATTTAAAATTAGGACTTCATATTGCACCTTGGTTTTCCAATATAGACTATATTTTGGCAGATTTTATAACCTATACACAAAAAACTTACGCTATTATATTAATATTGAATATAAAGATATGATATAGTTTATGTTAAAAAAATACATTTTCTATTTATTATCAAGGAGATACTGTATATTATAAAAGTTAGATATATCACTTTTTTACACTCCCTATATTCATTTAAATTTATGCTTAATATGTTATAGATTTTTAATATTTAGAGCTTACTAATTTACGTTTTGGGAGTTAAAATATGCGTACTATAAAATTACTTAATCTACTTGGAACTTACTTGGGAGCATTGTCAATTTTATTACTTATCAGGTATGCCATTAATATAGGAGACTTTGGAACTACTTTCAAAATTATTTTAAATTATTATGACAAGCTTATTGGTGTTACTATTAATTGGATGTTCCCCTTAGCAGTTGAGTTATTAAAAAAAATTGAAGAGTACTTTCATTTGAAACTTACTCTACTTCCACAATGGAAACATGTATTTGTTATAATATGGTTATATTTTATAGCATCATCTAAAATGATTTGGCGTAGAACTAGTAATAAATTTCTTACAATATTTGGTATTATATGGGGAGCGATTTGTGCTTTATTTGCAAGTATAATGTCTGGAGCTGTTCAGCCATCTAGTGATAATGATATTGTATTGATGATTCTTCTATCTGTTTTATGGGTTGTGATTTTTGAAATTGGCATAACTCTTGCTAAAACACTAGAAGGACTAATAATTACAGGAAAAGGTTCTGCTAGAATAAGAAAAGGTTTATTAAACTATATTTTTCCTGCCATGCTAATTGGTGTATTTTCTGCATGGGCTGCTATTAAACTTGCAACTACTTTTAGTATGATATTAAATTCTGGTTTAGTTGGCATTGGAATTTATATCTTATTATTAAGTTTTTATTGGTTTCTTAGAGCTTGTGTGAATTCAATGACAGACCGTAAAATAGGTGAGTCTTATATTGAGCGTTTTTTGAGAGCTGGTGGTACTGAGCTTAGTACTTCTGTTTTTAGAACAATAATTATTGTATCTATTTTTGTACTTATGAATGCAGGATTATCAATGGTGGGACTTTAATATTTATATTCCCAATTAGTTAATACAAAGTCTTCTAAGGTTTTATATGCATTATTCATTTCAGAAAAATCACTAGCATTTCCCCACCAGTGTTTATTATTAAAATGTATGCTAAATTGGTTCCATTTACCATCCCAACCATTAAATGCATGAGTTCCATGAACATTATATTTGTTAGGATTTTCATAAACATTAGTCCCAGGTAATGGAACAAATCTTGTCATTGTAATTTTATCAATTAACGCAGAATTTTCTTTAAGTAATTTAAGAGTCATCATAGTAGTATGTTTATTTTCTCCAGGAAAGCCATGTAAAATCATAATTGTTGTATTAATATTATAGCTTTTAACGAGTCTAAGAGCTTTTTCTATTTGACTAATAGTTGTATTTTTATTCATCTTTTTTAATAAACTTTCATCTCCCGATTCAACACCAAGCTTTATTTCAATGCAACCTGCTTTTACCATATCCTTTAATATTGATTCATCGATAACATCAACTCTTGATAGTGCAGACCACTTTAATCCTAAGTCTTGAATTGAATGGCATATGCTTCTTACTCTATTCTTATTAATAATAAAATTATCATCAACTATTGTAAAACCATCAATACCATCATTTTCCTGTAAATATTGAAGTTCTCTTCTACAACTTTCTCCTGTTCTATATGATATTCTTGTTTCTGAAACAGCACAGTAAGCACATTTATAGGAACAACCTCTATTGAATAGTGTGTGGGCTAGAAGAAGATTTGAATCTGGTAATCTTCCTTGTAAAAAAATATCCTCTCTTGGAAGTAGGTGTCTTGCAGGTAATGGTTGTAAATTTATTTTTTTTGGAATAGCTTCTAATGTTTTAACTATTTGTTCATTATAATCTTTATATACAATTGAAGAGACATCTCTAAAATTTCTATAACCAATATGGGCATCTACTAATTCTAATATAGTTTGTTCACCTTCACTATAACAAACAGCATGAAGTTGAAGATTGTAAAGTGTTTGCTCTGGAAAAAGTTGTGCATGAATACCTCCAGCAATTAATAATTGTGATTTTTCGCTAATTATAGAAGAGAATCTACAATTACTAAATATATCGAAACTAGCTGATGCACTGATAGAAAATGCGACTATATTATAGTTAGATAAATCTAATGTATATTTCGTATTAGTAATTTTAAGAATATTAACTGTATATCCTTTTTCTTCCAAAATAGAAGCAAGAATCATAGGACCGAAAGGTGGAAATTCTTTTCTATTATTTTTAAATCTAGCTAGTTCTAGCATTTCTGGATATATTATAGCTATCTTCAACACTCAATCCTTTATTTAAAATATGATTCAGTCTTATATTCACTATAAATAACCATTCACCCTTGTAGTTGAATTAGGTATTAATCACAAAAAAATTACTCTTCGAACTCACTCGTATACTCTCCCCTGAGGTACGATGTATAGGCAATAATAGCTAAGTCAACGCTATAAAACAACTATCTCCACATCGGTTATATCTTTCAGTTTATTAAATCCTTTATCAAAGGTAATCAACTTTTTACAACCATGATATTCACTAAATGCCAAATGAAAAATATCAAAAGAGCTTCTATAGGCATCTTTTTGATTCATTATTTCCAATGCTCGTCTATAAACATCAAATGATGGCTCTATAAACTTCTCTAAAAAGTTCAAATAACTTTGAATATCATCTCTGTTCTCTCCAAGCTTTTTTGCCACAAAAACATACTCATAAAGTATAACTTCAGAAGTGATTATCTCTTTTTGTTTTAAACTCTTCTCTAAAAGTTCTATAGATTTTTCTTGTTGATTTTTGTCATCAATGTTATTTGAGAAGGCATATAGGTAAACATTAGTATCAAAATATATCATCTATCATCTCTTCGGTATTTGTAGCATTTTGATAGTTGAGTTGGACAGGATTGTCTCCTCTTCTAATAAGTTTGTAAAATTCTTCTAAGTCAGAACTGTTAGAATCAATATTAGCTGTTTTTTTGATATTTATCTCTTGAATCATACCCTCTTTGAGACTTCTTAAAATAGCTAAAACAGTATCTATATAATTTTCATCTATTTTGAGTTCTAATGTTTTCATATCAAATCCTTTTTGATTGATTATAGCACCAACTCACTTAATAGGTGTGATTCATGGGATAAATTTAGGAATGCAAATATTATGTAATCTATTTTAAAAGATTGGCTGAAGTTAAACCAAGATTCAAACATGAAAATGGGTTAAGATAATCACTCCAGCCTAAAATTCTAAGTATTTGAATGGTCAGTCTGCTCTAAGGTATCGATATAGTTGCATAGTTCATCGTTATCGTTACAGACATTGGGATGACTACTACGTTTTTCATTAAAATCAATCAGTTGTTGGGATACGAATTCCCAATTGATAATCTCCCACCACTGTTTTAGATAGTCTGCTCTTGCATTACGATAATCGATATAGTAGGCGTGTTCCCAAACATCACAAGTCATTAGAGGGGTATGACCATTAAGCAGTGGATTACTTGCATTAGAGTGTGATTCAATGCGTAAATTTCCACTTTCATCCAGTGCCAACCATATCCATCCTGAACCAAAAAGGGTTGTTGCTGTTGCTAAAAAGTGTTCTTTAAATGCCTCTAGTGAAGCAAAATCTCTATTTATTAATTCCAAAAGCTCTTCAGAGGGTTGACTCTCTTCACGTTGCATTCCTTGGAAATAGAAGTCATGGTTAAAGACCTGTGCAGCGTTATTAAAAATCGCTCCATCTGATTGTCGAATAATCTCATCAAGGTATAGGGTTTCAAATTTGGTGTTCTTGATAAGTGCATTGAGATTATTAACATAAGCCTGATGATGTTTTCCATGATGATATTCTAGTGTTTCAGCTGATATGGCTGGTTCTAAAGTGTGTTTGTCAAACGGTAAGTTTATTAAAGTATATGCCATGATAAATCCTTTTTATTGTTAACTGATTTATATCTTTCACTCAGTATAACATAATAATATTTATTTAAATTAATAAT
>JAHJJU010000026.1 GCA_018822805.1 bacterium | reverse complement strand
TATTTATTTTAAGATTATTTTTATAAATAAAATTAAACATCTCTTGTATACCATTTTTTATAACAAAATTTGGCATATATTTAGTTAGGATGAATAGATAATATGCTAATATACTGCTTCCAAAATTCTTGCTCATTTTTTTGGATAGTCACTTGACTATATTTAAATGGGCTATTAAACCAAAAGGAACATAATGAACAACTACGAAACACTGTATGTACTTAAACCTACATTAACAGATGAAGAGACAGCAGCAAACATTGCAAAAATCGAAGAGATTCTTGTACGTGAAGGTGCTGAAATTCTTGCTACCAATAATATGGGTATGAGAAAACTTGCTTATCCTGTTGAAAAAAATGAAAGAGGTGTTTACACCATCGTTTATTTTAAAGCAGCCGGTACGGTAATTGGCGAACTTGAAAGAAACTTAAAGTTTAACGAAGAGGTAATTAAATACCTTACAGTTAGATATACTAAGCAAAAAGAAGTTGCACAATTTGAAAAGCTTGTAGCTGCAGCAAACAAAAGTGAAACACCTGCGAAAGTAGAAGAAACACCCGTAGTAACTGAAGCACCTGCAACCGAAACGGCAGAAGCGTAAAACCTTAGGAGAAACCCCATGTATAACAAAGTAGTATTGGTAGGAAACCTTACAAGAGATGTTGAGATAAGATACTCTCAAGGTGGTTCAGCAGTAGGTAATGTTGGAATTGCAACAAGCCGAAAGTGGAAAACACCGACAGGAGAACAAAAAGATGAAGTAATGTTCATCGACTTAACATTTTTTGGGCGTACAGCTGAAATAGCAAACCAATACCTTCGTAAGGGGAGCAAAGTTTTAGTAGACGGACGACTTGTATTTCAACAGTGGACTGCACAAGATGGAAGTAAAAGAAGCAAACACGCTGTAACTGTAGAGACCCTACAGATGTTAGATACCAAGGCAGACAGCCAGAACCCTAACAATAACAACGGATACGGTGACCAACCAAGCCAAAACAACTACGGTGGACAAAACCAAGGTGCTTATGGTAATAACAATGCCGGAGGATATGATAGCAGTGCTTATAATGCTCCTCAACAGCAAGGTTATGGTCAACCTCAAGCTCCACAACAACGACCTTCTCCAGCAACTCAACAACCGACACAACCGTCTGTTCCAGAAATCGACATCGATGACGATGAGATACCATTTTAGGAGATAACCCATGGCAGAAAGAAGAAAGTTCAAAAAAAGATATTGTAAATATTGTGAAATGAAAGTTGATTTTATTGACTATAAAGATTTAAACCTATTAAAGTTTTCATTAAGTGAAAGATTTAAAATCATGCCAAGAAGATTAACAGGAAACTGTAAAAGACACCAAGAGCTTGTTACTATAGCTATTAAAAGAGCCAGACAAACTGCTCTTATTCCATACATTGTTGATAGAAAGAATGTTGTGGAAAACCCATTTGAGTTGATTAAATAGATAACAACTCTCTTCTATTCACTCTCTAAACTTAGAGGGTGAATTTAAAAAATCCTATCCCCCCACTTACATTAAATCATCAGACTTATTGGCTTTAATACTGTAACGTTTCAACAGTTCCTCTTCCGTAGCTAATGCTTTTTCTTTGTCAATTACTACTTTAGCCCCATCTTCATCTTCGAGTACAATATACTTCTCTTTAGAATCCATTACCAATCTATAAAACTCTTTAAAGTCTTTAAAATCTTGACCATTTACTTTTTCTATATGCCAAAGACTGATGCCATAATCTCCACGACTGTGTTCTGCTGCCAACACTTTTAAGAGAACCACCAACTCTTGTTTCTCTTTAGTAGGAAACTTTGTTGCTCTATAACGTAACTCTAACACCGGACTCATTGATGCATTTAAAAGGTTTTGAGTAATGGGAGAAAACACATACCCACCCAACATAAAATAGCTTGGCATCTTGTCATGCTCTAATCTCGAATAGGTCGAATACTCTGCACTTGAACGCTTGGGTAAGGTCACTTTCAATGTCATTTTTTTGCCCTTACGAAGCACATCCAACTTTACTTCATCACCATACTGATGGACATCTATAAAATATTTAAAATGGGTGTACTGTTTCTCTCTAAACTCAACCGTACCATCACTCTCTATTTTATGTCCATCAATCGCTGTAATAATATCCTCTTTTTTTAACACATCTTTCAAAATAGAGTTATGTACAATATCTACAACTAAAATGCCCCCTTCTTTCTCATCGAGTTTATAATACTCTTTCAGTGTTGGGTTTTCAATTTTATCGGTCATAATACCCAATTTAGGAAAACCATCATGTCTTCCGTCTTCAACATCTTTCAAGAAGTGTTGAATAACATCAACAGGAACCATGTACCCAATACTTTGAGAAAAAGTAATGCCCTGCATTACCACACCGACAATCTTCCCATTTGAGATACTCGGTCCTCCTGAGTTTCCGGGATTGATCGCTGCATCAATCTGAATGGCTAAAAACCGTTTAGCACTGTGTGCATATTGATTATGTTCAATCCTTGAGACAATACCCGTACTTACAGAAATCGTATTTCCACCCATAGGGTAACCATACACTGTTACTTTGTCTTGCATTTTTGGTAAATTACCAAAATCCAAAGGTTGAACATCTTTAAAAAATTCCTTATCTTTAACCTCTAAAAGTGCCAAATCGGTGTCATGTGAAACCTCTAAAACTTCTGCCTGATACCGTTTAGTATCTCCATATTTTTTTACTTCTAAAAATGTTTCATTGGCTACCACATGAGCATTTGTCAAAATACGATTTCCGGAAATAATACTTCCTGACCCACTTGATCGGCTAATAGAACTGTTCCAAGGTTCCATATAATCTGTACTTTTAGAAACCGTATATATTTTTACTATTGAAGAGTCAATATTTTCGGCTTGAGCCATTGAAAAAGCCAAGCTTAAGAAAGCTAATGCTTTTAATATGTTTTTCATCTAATACCTTTATTTTATTTTTTTGCAAGCATAACAGCAAATGGTAAACCATTAAACAATGTAATACCAACCAAAGGATATAATACCCAAAAAAAATTTAGGAGTTCTAAATATGGCAACAATCTCAATGGGAGACCTTAAAAAAGGTGTTAGATTAGAATTAGATGGAAACCCATATAAAGTTATCGATTTTCAACACGTTAAACCGGGTAAAGGTGCAGCTTTTGTACGTTGTAAAATTAAAAACTTATCAACAGGTAAAGTAATCGATAAAACTGTTCATGCAGGTGACAAATTTGAAACACCGGCTTTAGAGCAAAAAACCATGCAATACCTTTATGACGATGGTGAGATGTTACAGTTTATGGACACCACTAACTATGAGCAAATTGGTCTAACTCATGAGCAAGTGGGTAAAGATACTTTTGATTATATGATTGATGGTATGGAAGCAGACATTCTTTTCCATAATGGTAAAGCCATCTCTGTTGAAATTGCACAGACTGCTACCTATACCGTAGTAGAAACTCCACCAAACTTCAAAGGTGACTCACAAGGTGGTAAAAAACCGGCAACACTTGATTCGGGTGCTGTGGTTCAAGTTCCATTCTTTATTTTAGAGGGTCAAAAAATTGTGGTCGATACGGTTGAAGGTAAATACCTAGAAAAAGCAAAGTAGGGGTAGAGCCATGTCTCTACCCTTAACATCAAAGGGTCAAGACACGGCTTGACCCCTACGATTAATCCCCTATCGCCTCTCTGTCCAACTCACCCGATTTTAACTTTGCCAAATATTCTTTTAACATCATCTTAACATCTCCCGACATGACCAAAAGTCCAAATATATTTGGAAGTGCCAATGCCAAGAAAAGTATGGAAGAGAAGTCCACCATCGTTCCCGTATCCACAATGGTTGCGATAATAATAAACCCTAAAAATATAAGTTTAAAAACAATCGACGATTTAATTCCAAAAAGATAAACCCATGCTCTCTCACCGTAGTATGACCATGAAATCATGGTAGAAAATGCAAACATAAAAATAGCAAAACCTAAAACAGTTGGAAACCAAGAAACCACTGAACCAAAGGCTGCTGAAGTTAACGCTGCACCCTGCTTTGCTTCAATAATGGCTTGAAGCTCAGGTGTTCCACCACTGTAAACACCAGTGAGTATCACAACTAACGCTGTCATGGTACAAACCACTACGGTATCGATAAATGGCTCATACAACGATACCAATCCTTGACGTATAGGATATTTTACCCGTGCCGGTGCATGAGCAATACCTGCTGAACCGAGTCCTGCTTCATTAGAAAAAACAGCTCTTTGGAACCCTTGTGCCATCGCTCCAAACATTCCCCCTGCAACAGCTGTGGGATTAAATGCTTCGGTAAATATAAGCTCAAAGGCAGCTGGAATGGCTGAAAAGTAGGTTCCTAAAACCCAAAAAACCATAATAAGGTAAAAAATAACCATAAAAGGAACAATTGCTTCTGCCACATGAGCAATACGTCTAATCCCTCCAATAATCACCAAACCGGTGATAAATGCCATTAAAATTCCAAAAGCATAAGGGTAGCTCTCAAAAAAGGAAACTTGTCCTTGCATAATAATGAGTGATTGAGAAACTTGAAAAGTATTTCCTGCACCGATTGAACCTAAAATCATAAAAAATGCAAAGGTAATCGCCAAATACTTCCCCAATTTCCCCCAACCTTTTTGTGCCAAACCACGAGAAAGATACTCCATAGCTCCTCCCATAATGGTACCATCGGGTAAAAACTCTCGGTGTTTTACCGACAGCGTTACTTCGGTAAACTTTAATGTCATTCCTAAAAAGCCAGCCATAATCATCCAGAATGCAGCTCCTGCACCACCCAATGAAATAGCAATAGAGACAGCTGCAATGTTACCAATACCTACCGTGGCTGAAAGTGCTGTTGCCAATGATTGAAAAGGAGAAATAATCCCTTTATCTTCTTTGGTATGGAATTTTCCTCGAACAATTTGAAACGAGTGTTTCAACATTCTTAAGTTTACAAAGCCCATTTTAAAAGTAAGGTAAATACCTCCTCCTACAAGCCATGCCACGACAAAAGGAAAAGTCACTCCTTCTATGGTTCCAAAAAATATATCAAAAAACAGAATGTTTTCAAAAAATGTATTAATAGATACAAATAATTCTTTCATTTAAACTCCTTAAAATAACAAATTACCATTGTATAAAAAGTAATCTAAGTTCTGCTATAATCTAAGCCAATATAAATATATAAATAACAAAGGATTACCAAATGGCATTAGTATTACTCCCCCTAGCACAAGGATTTGAAGAGGTAGAAGCAGTTTCCCTTATAGATGTATTACGCCGTGGTGGTGTTGAAGTACGTATAGCTCATATGGATGGCGATACTGATACCGACATGGTTTTAGGAGCCAATGGCATCACCATACAAGCCGATACCTCCATCGCCAATGTGATGAGTGAAGAGTTCGATATGATTTTACTTCCAGGTGGTTGGGAAGGTACCTATACCCTAGCCGACAATGAAACCGTACAGAGACTTCTAAAAGAGTTTAAACAAAAAGAAAAAGTCATCGGTTCCATCTGTGCAGCAGCCTATGCCCTTAAAAAAGCCGATGTTTTAGGAACAGAGTACACCTGCTACCCGGCAGCAGCTGACGAAATTGATCACCCAGGTTACAGAGAAGACAAAGCTGTTGTTACCGATGGAAACATCATGACCTCACGAGGGCCGGGAACGGCTCTGTGTTTTGGACTTGAAATTGTAAAACGATTGGTTGGCGTTGAAAGTTATACAGCTGTTAAAGAGGGAATGCTTTTAGATTTTTGTGAATAAAATCTCCGTCGAATTCAGGTTAAAAGCAATCCCTTATACAATAAAATTACTCAAAGGAAAAAGTAATGGAAAACAAATTTTTAGATGCCATGATGTTTAGACACGCTTGTAAAAAGTTTGATCTAAACAAAAAGATTAGCGAAGAGGATTTTAACACAATTTTAAAAATAGGACAATATAGCCCCAGCTCATTTGGGATGGAGCCTTGGAAATTTGTTGTGATTCAAAATGAAGCGTTACGAGAGAAGCTCAAAACTTTCACTTGGGGTGCACAGGGGCAACTGCCAACGGCAAGTCATTTTATAATTATCTTATCGCGAAAAAAAAAGAGCATGCTACATGGAAGTGCGTACGTCAATCATATATTAAACGATGTCAAACAACTACCAGCCGATGTGCTTGAACTCTACAGTCAATTTTATGAGAAGTTCCAAAAAGAAGATTTTAAACTTTTAGAAAGCGACCGAACCCTCTTTGATTGGGCGAGCAAACAGACCTACATCGCACTAGCCAATATGATGACAGGTGCTGCCTATATGGGGATCGACTCTTGTCCTATAGAAGGGTTTGACGCAACACTTACCGAAGTTTTTTTAAAAGATGAATTGGATATAGATACCGAAGAGTTTGGTGCTGCAGTAATGGTCGCTTTTGGGTATAGAAAAGAAGAGCCAAGAGGGAAGACAAGACAAGATATTGATGCTGTTACAGCTTGGTATACTTAATAGTCCTAGGAGATAGTAATATACGCTATCTCACTACTCGCACCCAATCTCATAGGTGGACCCCAAAATCCTGTCCCTTTGCTTACATAAATTTGGGTGCTTTCATTGTGTCGATAAAGTCCTGCTAGGTAAGGCTGTACCATTTTTACTAAGGCTCTGAATGGATAGAGCTGACCACCATGGGTATGACCACTTAAAACCAAATCAACCCCACTTTTTATTTCGTTTATAAAGCGTGGTTGATGAGCCAACAGTATGGTAGGAGAGTTTTTATCACAGCCTAAAAGAGCCTTGTCTAAATCGGGTTCATGATGTTCAACTCTGTACCCAAAGTGGTCATAAACTCCTGCTAGGTTAAATCCTTTTTCCCTATCGCCGATATAGACATTTTCATTCTCTAAGGTCTTAATACCCAGTTTATTAACGGTAACGATAATCTCTTCAAAATCATGCAGATACTCATGATTACCCACAATAAAGTACGTACCATAGGTACTTTGTAACGATTTAAGTTCATTCAGTGCCGGTAGAGCATACTCCAGAGCGATATCGACCAAATCTCCTGTAATCACTACCAAATCAGGACGCAGTGCATTGGTTCGTTTCACCATCTCTTTTATAAAGGCTTGGTCGATAATGCCTCCGATATGTATGTCACTGAGTTGCACAATAGCATAAGACTCTTTAAGATTTTTGATTCTTATATCGACCTTTTCAAGCTCTATAAACTTCGCTTCATACATCGCTCGACTACTTAGACCCAATGCCGTAGCCACAGAAAAATAATCCAACCCTTTTTTCAAAACATCTCTTCGCTCATTTGACAGAGGAGCTTTACCAATAAATAGCTGTAGCACATCATAAATAACAGCCGTAGAAAAAGTAAGAAAAATGACCCCAATCGGTAAAGAGAGCAGTAAATACAACCAATTGGGCATAGCAGGGTTGTATCGTGCATAAATATACCCCACCATCCCTATAAAATTGATAATTAAAAAAATTTTGAAATAGTGTTTGTACTTTTCAGCAATGTGCAACTTATTAATAAAGCGTTTAATGATGTAGAGATTTAGTAGTGAAAAGACAATGAGAAAAATTGTACCAAATAGTAGTAGTTTCATCTGTAAATATCCTTATATATTAAAGTTCTATGAATTGGCATCAAGTATGGCTTTTCTTTTTTTCCAATCAGGCATATAAGTATCCAAATAGTTATAAAACGCTTTACCATGATTGGGGTGAACCAAATGTGTTAACTCATGAAAAACCACATACTCTATGGAAGCTTTTGACTTTTTAATAAGCTTACTATTCAGATTAATATACCCTTTTACAGGGTTACATGATCCCCATCTGGTTTTCATCTCTCTTACTCTTATGGTTTTAACCTCTTGTTGAACCATGGGTAAATACGCTTTAACAATTTTTTGAAAATAGTTTTCTGCTTTTCTCATGTACCACGCTTCTAAAAGCTTCTGTTTCTTTTTTAAATTTGTTTTGTCTTTAACAAAAACTTGAATATAGCCTCTAAGTAACTTTACTTGCTCTTCCTTAGATTCAATCACTTTTAATCTATAGTTTTTACCCAAATATTTAAAGCTCTCTCCACTCACATACTCTTTTATTTCTATTTTATTACTGGCTTCAAAAAAACTAACTTTTTGGGCTATCCAACTTTTTCTTTTCTCTAAAATATAACGAATATATATATCATCTGTATCTAAAGGCACCGATAAAATAACTTCACAACTTGGCTTTACTTTCAAAGTAATATTTTTAATCTCTTTTCTTATAATCTTGACATTATGCGTAGTTATTGATTCCAATACTCCTTACCTTTCCTACCAATTCATCCATATTTTTAAATTTAATATTATAGTCATCTTCTAAATCCCACAATATCTCTTCGATTTGACCTTCTATTTGATTGGTCACATCACTGTTGTTTACCCAGTCTGGTTTTTTAGAGACCTCTTTAAATATTGCATTGAGTTGCATCACTGTTTTGACAACGACATCTTCTTCTTTATTCACTTTACCATAACTTGGTCTCTCTTCAGCTACCATAGTGGCGTGTTGGTTATTATTGATGGCTTCATTTAAATCGTGACCAATATTATCATAAAAAGCAATCGCATAAGCATTATTTTTAATTTCGTCAGGGTAGTTGTTCGCTTCATTACTCTGTTGAGAGATTAATAGATTTCTTATATCCTTAGCCTCTTTCAGTTTCTCCTCTTCTGAAAGTCGATTCTCTTTATAGGCTTCAAGTATCTCTTGAATGCGTTTGGCTAATTTTTCATAATAGGCAGGATTTGACTCCATTTTTTCGTTAATAACTGCCGTCGTTGCACTTAAGATGCTATCGGCTCGTGCATTTTCCCCTACTACTCGCTCTATTTCACTATCGAAGTCTTCATCAAAAATGTTCACTAACTTTGTCAATTGATTCACATCATCAGCACTAATAAAAGTATCGAGTAGTTTTTGCATCTGTTTTTCATATTTACCAAAGTCAACCGACTCATGGTAACGAATCTTTATACTGGCTCTCAAATCAGCATAAAACTTCATCTTTTCTCTATAGTTTGCAATCTCCTCTTCTGAAAAAACTTCATTGATTTTATCGGAAGAGAGGGAAAGTTTTAATGCCCTTGCGTAGTTAAAAAGATACTCATAAAAAACTTTTCTTTTCTCTTCATCAGCTAAAAATACCTCATAGCTCTCTTGGTCATCTCTATTTTTAACCTCTTTAAATAACTCTTCCAAATGCGAATAGAACGTTTTGAGTTTGGCTATCTCATCTCTAATGTCAACAACAGCTCCTACTAAATCTTCTTCATCAAAACCATCAAGAGAAGCATATGAAGTTAAAGCACTATCAAGATTACCTAACAAACCTCTGTAGTCAATAATAAACCCAAAATCTTTACCATCATAAAGTCTGTTAACCCTAGCAATGGCTTGAAGTAAGTTATGCTCTTTTAACTCTTTGTCAATATAGAGTACCGTTGCTCGTGGTGCGTCAAATCCTGTTAAGAGTTTATCAACCACGATTAACAGCTCCAACTCATCCCCCTCAATAAACTCATCTTTTATCTTTTCTAAATAGCGTTCTTCATCACCATACTGTTTGATGATTTTTGTCCATGCTTCATTAATAAAGGTCTTATTATCATCGTCAATACTCTCATGACCTTCTCTGTTATCAGGAGCAGATATAACAAAAGCACTCTTTACATTGCCAAGCTCTTCAAAAAGTTTATGATATTTAATCGCTTCATACTTGCTACTCGTCGCCAACATCGCTTTAAATCCAGTCTCTTTTATATTTTTTACAAAGTGACTCTCTATGTCTAACATAATCAGCTCAAGCCTCTGTTCACTTGAAGCCAATTTTTGAAAGCGTACCCATTTTTTAGCAAGGTCTCTCTTTTGCTCTTTATTTAAATCTCTTGAAATAATATCAAAACGTCTCTCTAAACCTTTTTCATCATTGACCCACTGCTCAACCAATCTTCCCTCATAAAGAAGAGGTAGTACAGCACCATCTTTTACAGCTTGGTCAATGGTGTATTTATGCAACAGTCCTTCAAATTTAGAGATGGTATTTTTCTCTTTTTTCATAAGAGGCGTACCCGTAAACCCTAAGTAACAAGAGCTAGGAAAAACTTTTTTCATGGCTCTGTTTAAATTCCCTCCTTGGGTACGATGTGACTCATCAACCAATATAAAGATATTGGGGTCATTCAGCACCACTTTCTCTTTAGCAACGGTTTCAAACTTATGAATCAGTGTGGTAATAACACTTTTACCACTTTGCAGAAGCTTTATCAGGTCTTTACCACTTTTTGCTCTCTTGGCTTCTATCTCACTGTTTTGAAAGGTATCATGTATCTGTCTGTCCAAATCTTTTCTGTCAGTTACCACAATGACTTTTGCATTGAGTATCTCTCTTTTAATCACACGCGTTAGCATCACCATGGTAAGTGACTTTCCACTCCCTTGTGTATGCCAAATAAGCCCACCACCCCTGCGACCTCGCTTGTCTAGCTTTTCTATCTTTTTAACTATCTCTTTAATGGCAAAAAACTGTTGGTAACGTGCTATTTTTTTCATCTTGTTATCAAAGAGTATAAAGGAGTACAGAAGCTCTAAAACTCTCTTTTTGTTAAAGAGTGAATAGAGTGTACGGTCTAATTTACTTACTGTTCGTTTAGTCACCAATGCTTCTAAAGGTTTTGTTACATCCTCTTCCCAAGTCGCATAAAATTTTTTAGGGGTTCCTGTGGTAGCGTACTGTGGCGAATGGTTGTTTCCTGCTAGGGTTATCTGTACATATTTAAAGAGTTCCCTTATTTCACCTTTGAGCTGATTTCGTATCATCTGAGAGATGCCTTGCTCGGTGTTAACACTTGATTTTTTTAGCTCTATCACCCCAAAAGGAATGCCGTTAATAAACAGAACCATATCGGGTCTTCTTGTTTTTTCATGCTCATTTTGAATTGCTCTTAAAACGCTAAACTCTTCTGTAAAGTGAAAAACATTATTGCTAGGTATTTCAAAATCAATGTACTTAAACGAAAAACTTTTTTTAGCCCCATCCACCAGCTCTTCTTGATAAGCATTCCCCAGTACAAGCTGATCGGTTACTCTAGCATTGGCTGTCATAAGCCCCTCTTGTAAAGACTCATCCAAATCATCTATGGCACTACTAATGCTTTTTGATGAAAATGGATAATTTATCCCCTTATACTCAAAGCTATTTAATTCTTGAAGTTGTTTTACAAGAATGTCTTTAAAGAGTACAGTACTCAACTTTCCTTTTCTCTCTTGAGCATTTTCGTCTCTACTTACAAAGGTGTAACCCATTTCTTGGAGTAGATTAATGGTGTTTTGTTGGATGGTGGTTTCGTTGCTAATGGTTGGGTTCATACAGCTACCCTCACTTCCCCCGTTAGTAGCTTTTGCATTAAAGCTTTTTTTTGTTTTTTTAGTTGAGATAATTCATCTTTTAATAAATCTATCTCTTTGTCTGCTAGGGTTAGAATGTTAGCTATTTTTTGTTGTTCTTGGAGTGGTGGGAGTTTAATTTTTAAACTTTTCACAATCTGAGCATTTAAGTTACCTTGTGTTCCTGTCTCAATATATTTATTGATATATTTCTTCAAATCAAATAAATAGTAGTATAAATATTCTAAATCAACTATTTTAGTATTTGGTATGATATTAATCATTGCTTGACTTGTTGCTAATTCAATTTTATTTATACTTACAAATCCTATCGAAGCATACATTGAGTAAATTAAGCTGTTGAAAGGCACTAACCATGCAGAAGAACTATTTAATGCTTCTTTTGTAATTGATACTTTTGTAGATATTAGATACTTTCCATTTTTTGTAATATCTTTTACCTTAACAAATGGGATATTTCCTGAATAATAATTTTTATTTGTTGCTTTAGGTGTTCCACCTGATTGCATTTTGATTGTTATACTTTCTAATCGAACTTCTTTCCATTCACTATCAAATTCATTTAATCTAATCTTTCCACTCAAAAGTCTCTGCATCAACCCTTTTTTCAAGAATTCTTTTTGGTCTATAAGTTGCTCTTGTTTTTCTATGGCATTGTCCCATGTGGTTAGGATTTTGGCTATTTTTTGTTGTTCTTTTAAAGGAGGTAATGGTAGTTTAAGCTCATTAAATTCACCTTGACCCAAGGTTTTATTTCGTCCTGCACCACCAGGAGAAGCCAATCCTAAAAGGTGTTTTCCTCTTTTTGATTTGAAAAAATAGAGCAAATAATCAATATCGACTCTATTATCTTTTGCTTGATACATAGGAAATCTATGAGAAGCTATCATCCCCCTTTCTTTATGCGTTGTTTTGGCAACAGCCTGTTCCCAAGCAAACACAATGTTAACTATAAAACAATCCTCTTCTATCCAAAATACCGATTTATTTCCCAATGTTTCACCCGTAACAAGCTCTTTATGAAACAACCCTTTTGCATGAGAGCGTATACCTATTTGTTGATATTTCTCATCTTTTTGAACATTGACTTTTTTTCGGATTCGTTGTAGTACTTTATCACTTCTTACAACCTCCCAATCCTCGGGAATAACACCAATTTTGGTCTGCTTATAGCCCAGCTTAACTTGACTCATTTTAGTCTCTCCATGATGGCAACACTACCTTTGTCCATTTTACTAAAAGCAAACCATTTTTTACCCAAATCTTTTAAACTAGCACCTATGTGATAAATTTCATCATCAATTATTAAAAATCTATCATGAGAGAGATTAAACTTTTTAATTTCTAAGTTTTTATATTGGGCATTATATTTTTTACTGTCTAGCTCAAGCTGTTTTGTTATGGTTTTAGTATAAATCGAGATTTTAACTTCACTATTTTTACTAAAAAGTGTAAGAATAGTATCATCAATATAGTTATCTACAACTATTATGCTTTTTTTTGCACTTCTAATTAGATTACTGATAAAAGCATAAGCATCATATACCTCTCCATCAAAAAATATTCCTTGGGACTGTTTAATAGATTTATTTTCTATTTGATTTGATATGTTTCCTACTTTCTCTTTCAAAAATGATACATCATTTTCGAGCTCTTTAAATCTTTGATGAGTAATCTTTTCAAAATTAATAACATATCTATCAGAGATATAGCTTTTTAGTATAGAGGTTGCCCATTGTCTAAATTTAGTTGCTTTTAATGAGTTTACTCTATAGCCTATGGAAATTATCATATCCAAATTATAATGCTCCCTCTCCCTTTGAACTTCTCTATTTCCTTCTTTTTGAACTGTTCGGAATTTCCGAACAGTTGAAAGTTTGTCTAACTCGTTACTTTGATAGATTGACTTTATATGCTCACTGATATTAGATTTACTAGAGTCAAAAATTTCAACTATCTGTTTTTGTGTAAGCCAAATGGTATTATCTTCTACAGATATCTTTATATCTAATTCACCATTATCATAAATTACTGTATTCATGCTATAAACCTAGCTCTTTTAAATACGCACTCATTTGAGCCTTAACCTCTACTAGCTCACGCTCTATCTTGGCGATGTTTTCCTTAGTAGCATCCATATCTACAGGAGCTTCTTCTTCAAAAGTATCGACATATCTTGGTATATTTAAATTGTACTCATTCTCTTGTATCTCTTCCAATGTCGCAAGATGTGAATACTTCTCTATCTCTTTTTTGCCTTTATAAACATCAAGTATTTTTTCTATATGTATCTCATCTATACTGTTTTGATTTTTATCTTTGTTAAACTCACGACTCGCATCAATAAAAAGAACATCTTTACTCTCTCGTTGTTTTTTAAAGACCAAAATACAAGCAGGAATAGACGTACCAAAAAACAGATTCGTAGGTAACCCAATAACAGCATCAAGTAAATTGTCATCTTCTATCAGTTGCTTTCGTATTTTGGCTTCACCAGCTCCACGAAAAAGTACACCATGAGGCAAAACCACACCCATACGACCATGCTCATTCAAACTGGCTACCATATGCGAAACAAAGGCATAATCTCCTTTACTTTTAGGAGGGATTCCCCTTTCAAATCTTTTGTATTTGTCTGTTGTTGCCTCTTCAGCTCCCCATTTGTCGAGTGAAAATGGAGGGTTTGCCACCACCACATCGAACTTCATTAAGTGGTCATTTTCTAAATGTAGTGGATTGTTGATGGTGTCTCCCCACTCTATGACGGCATCATTAATATCATGCAAAAACATATTCATTTTACAAAGAGCTACAGTAGCACTTTTACTCTCTTGACCATAGATTCTAAAGTTACTATTACCTACCTCTATACTGGCTTTAATAAGGAGTGAACCTGAACCACAAGTTGGGTCATAGATTCGCTCACCCTCTTTGGCTTCGACCAGTTTTGAGAGCAGTGTCGAAACAGCACTTGGCGTAAAAAACTCCCCACCTTTTTTACCTGCATCACTTGCAAAATGGGCAATAAGATACTCATAACTATCACCAATAACATCATTTCCCTCTAACCTAGAGGGTCTTAAGTCGAGTCGTGTATCGCTAAAGTCTTCAAGTAGATTTCTTAAGATTTTGTTTTTCTCTTTGGTTCTTCCAAAAACGGCTTCACTGTTAAAACTGATCTCTCTAAATACCCCATCAAGTTTCTCTTTGTTGTCCTCTTCGATTCGCTCTAAAACCTTATCTATCACTTCACCTAAATTCTCTGCCTCTTTATGTTGTAAAATATAGTCAAACGTACATTTCTCATCAAGTTTAAACTTCTCTCTTTTTAAACTTTTTTGAATTCTCTCTTCATTATTACCATACTTAACCGTTAACAGTTCTAGTTTTTCTTTATAAAAATCTGATAGATATTTAACAAACAACATTGTTAAGACATAATCTTTATAATCATTACTGCTCATCGTTACTCTAAAGGTATCACATGCTTTCCATACGATGCTGTTAATTGTCTCTTGTGTTGTTTTAGTCATTTTTTATTTCCTTATTGATTAACGTTTCAAATATACTTTTGTTGTACTCTTTTTTTGCTGCTATTAACCGGTTTAAAAGATTTATCTCTTTATGAGAGAGAGCTTGAATTTGAGCCATTCTATTTTGAATATCTAAAGAAGGCACAAATATCTCTAGTTCTCCAATAAATTTTACATTGAGCATCGATACAGCAGTACCTTGGCTATAGAGTTGTCTCTTTACACGTGATGAATTCAGATAGTCCACTAAAAATTGTGGATTGATATCTTTGTGCGTAACCCTAACCACAGCTGCCAATGATGAGATAATGGTATCTTTGTACTCTTCATCAATATAGACAGCTATATTCGGTTCTCTAAGTCGTATTAAGATATCCCCTTTTTGTAAAAGGTTCTCATCTTTAATCTCTTCATTTGCTATGAACTCATCAGCTAATGCGTGGTCATAGTAACCATTTTCATAAAAGGACTTAAGAGAGATTACATTATATTTTTTTTTAAACTTAGCCTGTTGAGAAGCTTTCTTTCTTGATAAGACTAAACCTGTTTTAATGGTGGATAAATTCTTTAAGTTTATCTGCATTACTTCCCCCTTTCTTTCTAGTATTTTTTATGTCAAAATAGAAGTAAACATTTATTTGTTTGGAAAGTATAGTAGTAATGTACTTATAAAATTCTTAAAATTAATATTTTATTTTGTCAAAATTAAAGTAGACAAATATCAATCTCTCTTTACTTCAACAGATTCACCAACAACGAAACAGCAAAAAATCCAAGCAGTAAGCTTGAACCGATACTGATGTAGTAAGAGAGTCTCTGCGATATTTTATATTTTGATTGATGCACAAAATACGGCATGAAGATTATCCAAAGTAATAAAGAGCTGAACATTCCCACTATGATCATGCCGGTATTTAAACTTTTGTTGACCGTATACCCTGCGATACTGAGCCAAAAGACAACCGTATAGGGGTTTACCAAAGTTAAAAGAAACCCTTGCAAATAGATTTTGAGTAGACCTTTTTTGGAGATTACCTCATCTTTTATCACCAAAGGACTTTTACGACCTTTGAAAATACCATACGCCATATAGGCTAAAAAAATCGCCCCCAACACCCCTAAGAGTTGCAAAGCAAAAGGATGGTTCACAAAGGTTACAAGACCAAGATATATTATTACAAAATAGACCACATCCGTACTCATCGCCCCAAATCCAAAAACAAAAGCACTTTTATAGCTTTTGAGAGCATGGTTCATAATGAGTATATTAATCGGACCAATGGGAACACAAGCACCAAGACCTAGTAAAAACCCCTCTATAAATGCCTGTAACACTCTTTTTCCTTTTTTAAAATAGTATCAATTTTAGACTTTATTTTACATAGGCATTTGATTAACGTGCAACTCACTTATCATGCAATTTTTTTTAAAAATAATCTTTTATTTTAAATTAAAATAATATAATAAAAATAAACTGTAAAGGGAGTCAACAATTATGAATAAACGTATCATTTTAGTATTGATATTCTTAAGCATCTCATTTGGTAATGCTCAAAATAACTTTATTGCGAATCCAGGAGCCGAGGAGGGAAATACCAGTTCATGGACAACTTTTGGAGGTGGACCGGCAGTTGAAAGCTCAACACTTCAAGCACATTCAGGATCTTACAGTTTTTTAAACAGAAATAGAACCCAGTTTTATCATGGACCAAGTACCGATATTAAACCATTGGTTGAAAATGGTTCTTTAGTTAGTGGGGAACGTTATACAGCTTCGGTTTGGGTCTATCATAGTGAAGCAACCACTAAAAGACTACTACTCAATATTAAACAGGTAGATGGTGCCGGAACGGAGTATCAAAAACTTGAAGATGAAGTTGTCCCTCCTAATCAGTGGGTAGAGATTGTAAAACATTTTGTTTTGAAAAGTGACAGCTCTTTACAGAATTTAAATTTTTATGTGACTAGTGCTTCAGGTGAAACATTTGACTTTTATAGTGATGATTTTTTTTTAGGAGAGTTAGAGGATTATACGCCACCAAATAGCAGTAATCCCAATATGTTTATTCGAGCCAATGGAAAGAACCTTGTCGTAGGTGCAAGTAATAGACCCATTCTTTTTAAAGGAATGAATGTTACTGTTCCGGCAGACGATGACAATACGGTTGAAGATATTTGGGATGTAAAATCTGTCTCATTAAAAGATTTTAAAAATATTAAACGTATGGGTTTTAATGCTATTCGCCTGCACTTAAACTATAAAATATTTGAAGATGACAACAATATCGGTCAATACAGAAAAGATGGATGGCACTGGCTGGATAGAGCCATTGCTTATGCTAAAGAGACAGGGGTTTATCTACTATTGGATATGCACACACCACAAGGTGGGTATCAGAGTGATGATGTTCAAGGAACTTCAAAATTTTGGGATGGTTTAGGTACAGCACCCAATACTTCTAATCAAGATAGATTAATCAACCTTTGGGGTGCCATTGCCGATAGGTATAAACATGAACCAATTATTTTAGCCTATGATTTAATAAATGAGCCACGACCCAACAACAGTGAAGAGTGGTTAGCGTATGCAGAACAACTGATTGCCAAAATAAGAACCAAAGATAGTAACCATATGATTAATCTACAAACCCCCTTTATCAATGGCTATACCATGAGAACCGTTAATGATACCAATGTTATGTATGACACACACTCTTATGCAATATGGGGGTACTCTATTCAATACTCTGCACACTATGGAAAAGATGGAAAACGATGGGGAGCTTACAGTAACAGTAATCCTCTTTATATTGATGGAAATTGGGATGTTGTTTGGACTCCTGAAGATGGTGGAACCCCACCGACCAATAGTAAACCATTTAATAAAGCTTGGTTACAACAGCTCTATGTTGATGAGATTTTAGAGTTTACAAACACGCATAATGTCCCCGTCAATATCGGAGAGTTTGGTTCGGTTATTGAGACTTTTGACCATGATGTTGGAGCATTAGAGTTAACCTCTGACACCTACGCTATTTTTGATGGAGACAATTCATATGGTACAAAGATAAACAGTTTTTATTTTGATTATCATGGCAGTTCATTTGGACTTTATGGCAATTGGAATGGCTTTCAAGTCGATGAATTAGATGTCAATGTTGAACTGAAAGCATTCTTTCAGAGTTTAAACAATGATGCCAATAGCAGTAATTTTAAGCCATTGCAACGAACAGGCTGGAATCTTATGTCTGTTTGTCAAGATATCTACGCCATTGATATCAATATGAGTGGTATCGAAGAGATACAAAATCAAGATGGATTGAGTATCTATACAGGCGAGTATAGTAACTATTCAAATTTGGTTGTTTTAGAAGCAGGTTATGCCTATTGGGTCAAAGGTGAGGCAGGAGCTCTTTTTGATGGTAAAAAAACAGATAGTAATCTGAGTAAACCATTACTTAGAGATGGTTGGAATCTAATGGCTACATGTCAGGATACTTCAAAAGAAGATATTGATATGAGTGCTTACCACGAAATACAAGCTCAAAATGGGCAAACTATTTATACCGGTGATGGGGCTAACTATTCAAATCTTGATACCCTACTAAATGGGTATGGATATTGGGTTAAGGGGAGTAGTGGAACACTTTTTCATGCTTATAGAGAAAATGAGGTAAAGATACTCTACACCATCAATCCGATAAAAGTAGATCAGTTTGGCTACCTACCAAAATCAACCAAAATAGCTGTACTCTCCAATCCAATAGAGGGATTTAATACCGGAGAGACTTTTATTCCATCAAACAATTATGAAATTCGTCGAGTTTCAGACAATACAGTAGCATGGAACGGAGGTGTTGTAACATCATGGAAAAATGGGGCAACACATAGCAGCTCAGGAGATCAACTGTGGCATTATGACTTTAGTGCTTTTGAGGAAGAAGGAGAGTATTATATTTACGACAAAGATAATAAACAATCCTCCTATCCATTTCAAATAGCTTCAACAGTTTACGATGATGTCTTAAAACAGAGTGTACGAATGCTCTATCTGCAACGGTCAAACTTTGCTAAAATTGCTCCCTATGTAGAAGAACCTTTTATTGATGGTAAAGCATTTCCACAAGATGAAATAGCAACATCAATTTTAGATAAAACAAATCCGGCAACACAAAAAGATGTCTCTGGAGGATGGTTTGATGCCGGTGATTATAATAAATATATTAATTATACAGATGAAATTGTACATGATCTATTAATAGCGTATACAATGCACCCAACATTTTGGGGAGATGATTATACTATTCCGGAATCGGGTAATGGAGTACCGGATATTTTAGATGAGTTGCGTTATGAATTGGAATGGGTTTTAAAAATGCAGGTAAACAGTGATGATGTAGATGGTTCGAACCCTACATTTACTGCAGCTGATAGAGGTTCATTTCTACATAAAGCATCAGCACTACACTTTGGTCAGGGAAATGAATCTCCACCAAGCTCTAATACCGATGCACGCTATTATGCACCACCAACCGTTTCAGCAACCATCTCAGCTGTAGGAATGTTGGCACATGCTGCTATTATTTATGAGTCTATTGATAATAATTTTACACAGAAGCTTAAAGATGCAGCTGTTGAAGGATGGAATTATTTAGAAGGAAAAGCCTATTCAAACTATAGTAATAATGGTTTTGGTACAGCAGAAGCCGAAGACAGTATAGCCATTCAAAAAACAAATAAAATTGTAGCTGCAATTTACCTTTATGCATTAACCAATAATGTGACGTATAAGAACTATTATGAAACCAATGCAATAGATGGACAATTAATTAACCATGCGAACTTAAATGATAAAGATAAAGCCTATTTTAACTCAAGTGGTACAAAGTTGCGTTCGCATGATGCACAGCTCTTTTATACCACACTAGCAGGAGCAGAGAGTACATTTGCAGAAGCAATAAAAAAGAACTATACCTTTGCACAAACCAATCAATGGGTAGATTTTGCTCCACTCAAAGAGTACGACAATGAGACAAACCCATATTTTGCATTTTTAGATGCTTACCCATGGGGTTCAAATCAAGCAGTTGGTTCAAGTGGGAATATGCTCATGAATATGTTAAGTTATGATATGGACAGTACCAATCATCAAAAATACCTCAAAGCATCTGTAGGATATTTACACTATTTACATGGTGTAAATCCTCAAAATTTGGTTTACCTTTCAAATATGAATGCTTATGGTTCAGAAAAATCAGTAGACCAAATGCATCATGCCTGGTTTATTGAAGGGATGGAAGTGGCATCAGGATTCCTAGTAGGTGGTGCAATTGATAGTTATAGTGGCAATGCAATGATTTATAGTGAAAATGTTTCAAATCAACCACCACTTAAAGCATATGCTTCTGATTATGACTCTTATGAAATGAGTGAACCTCAGTTAATGTATCAATCTGCGTATATTCGTCTACTTAGTTCGATTATGGCACAGTGATGTATAAACCTGAGTTCATACAAACTCCTTTTATATCTAAAATCCAACTGGATAAGTAATACTGTAGGTCGGACTGCCTCTGTCCGACATTTGCTTCAAAAACTCATATATTTGTTTCTTGATTTTATTTCAAATACTTGTCCAGCATCAATTTTAAGTCCTCTTGATTAACAGGCTTTGAAAGGGTATCATTCATTCCTGCACTTAAAAACTCTTCTTGTTCAGTTTTTAAAGCATTGGCTGAAAGTGCCACAATGGGAATATCGGTATTAAATGTTCGTATACATTTAGTTGCTTCAATTCCTGAAAGTTTAGGCATTTGATTGTCCATAAAAACGAAAGCATAATCATTGGACTTTACAGCTTCAACAGCGAGTTCTCCATCAGCAACAATTTCAAATTCAACCTCAAAACCTTCCATAAGTGTTTCCATTAAAATAGCACTCATCTCATTATCTTCAGCAATTAAAACTTTACCTTTATATCCGTGTTCTTCTTCTTTTGACTTCTCTTCAATCACTTCTACATCTCCTCCCGTCTCAACACTCATTTCAAAACCAAAGGTACTTCCACTCCCTTTAGTACTTTCAAAAATTATCGTTCCATCCATCAACTCTATAAGCTGTTTGGAGATTGCCAAACCTAAACCTGTCCCTCCAAATTTTCTCGTAACTGAAGCATCTTCTTGTTCAAAACTGTTAAAGATTTTAGCTTTTGCCTCCTCATCAATTCCAATTCCGGTATCTTGTACTTCTATCTTTAACTTACTTGTTTTATGATCATAGCCCACATTAACCAATATTACTTTACCTACTGGTGTAAACTTAATAGCATTAGAAATAAAGTTGGATAAAATCTGCACAATTCTTGTCTCATCAACCAACAAATATTTAGGAAAATCATCGCTAAAAAACAACTCATAATAAAGAGATTTTGCCTCTGCTTCCTGAGAAAAGAGGCTAAAGGTATGCTCTAACTTTGCTTTTAAATCAATATTGACCAATGAAATCGTAAACTTTCCACTCTGCAGTTTTGAAAAATCTAAAATATCATTAATAATTTGCAAAAGATTTTTACTACTGCTGTTCACAATGCTTAAATGTTTAAAAAAAGATTTTTCATTATAAGTGCTTTTCATCATAATTTGCACAAACCCAATAATGGCATTCAAAGGTGTACGTATTTCATGCGACATATTGGATAAAAATTCATCTTTAACTTTCATCGCCAATTCAGCTTCTTTTAGAGCATTAGAGAGTTTATTGGTACGTTCTAAAACCAATTTTTCTAAGTTCTGATTAATCTCATAAAGTTCACTACTTTTACTTTCCAAAAGTCTCTCAGACTCTTTTCTTGCAGCTCTTTCACGATTGATAATACGTTTAACTCTTTCGTCATCCATTAAATAAACCTATACTTGAGTCACTGAAAACAATGTTCTCTTATTTTCTTCTTCTACTTTCATGTTAATGGTTACCGGTTGATTAAAATATTTTGAAGCACCCAGAATTAATCCTTTTGCTAAATGGTGTAGTTGCTTAGAGGAGATATAATAAAAAGTAAAACTATTTTCATCTTTAGCAACAATATCAAACTTGGGCAACTCAGCATCAGGATAGAGTTTTTTAACTTCAATATGAATATAAGTTTCTACATTTTCTAAAAAATCTATAATACGCTTAGCACCATCAAATTGAGGATGTGTTTCAAAAAGTTTAGTAAACAAGTACTCTCCAAAAACTTGAAGTAAGGTTTCAATAGGAATATTGGTATGTTCATGAAGTTTCACAATAATGGTTTGTAACTCCGAAAATGGGTAATTTCCTGTTGATGCATACGCCCCATCATTTGGCAAATTTGCCTCTACTATAATATCATCAAGTAATTCATAACCAAATCTATCCTCAACCAGTTCAAACAATTCTGTAAAAATGAGACCTCTCATAGTATATTCCTTATTTAATTTTAATCAATAATAACACATAAAATATTTATTTTATTTTAAGTTTATAGTTGATTAAGTCTGTTTTTAAAAAAACACTTAAGAGAAAATAAAAAGTCATATAATATAAAATATTAAACAATTTTTTTAATCAGATTTTAGTTATTCTCTACCATTATTCATCTAAATATATCATTTTATCCTCTTCGGAAGTGCTGTGTCGAGTCCTAACAAAAATATGGATATATTGATGTTTTTTGATGTTGGAAGAAATTCATCATCCCCTTAAAAAAAATATGCTATATTCAAAAATAATAAAATTCATAACTGTGACCATGTCGCATGTCAAAATAAAATATATATTTTAAGGCAATCCATGTCCCAAGAACCCATGCAAGAACTCCTAATAGAGAATAATCAACCAAAGTTCACCCACCTACACCTGCACACTGAATACTCCATGCTTGATGGTGCCAATAAAATTAAAGTATTGGCTCAAAAAATAAAAGAGCTCGGTATGGACTCCGTTGCCATGACCGACCATGGAAACATGTTTGGAGCCATTGATTTTTACAATACCATGCGTAAAGAGGGAATTAAACCCATTATAGGTATGGAAGCCTATGTCCATAACAAAGCCCAAATAGGTGACAAAAGTACCCGTAAACGGTTTCACCTCTGTCTCTATGCTAAAAATGAAGTAGGCTATAAAAACCTGATGTTTTTAAGTTCACAAGCTTACATTAATGGATTTTACTACTACCCTCGAATCAATTGGGATCTGCTTAAAGAGAATGCCGAAGGACTTATTTGTTCTTCGGCCTGTCTTCAAGGAGAAGTAAACTGGCACCTGAATCTATCCGATAGAAATGTTAAAAATGGAGCCAAAGGGTATGAAGAAGCCAAAAAAGTTGCTTTGCGTTATCAAGAGGTTTTTGGCGACGATTTCTACATGGAGATTATGCGTCATGGGATTGACCATCAATACAACATTGACAAACAAATCATTCAAATTTCACAAGAAACAGGCATAAAAATAATTGCCACCAATGACACCCACTATACGGTACAAAAAGATGCTGATGCTCATGAGGCGTTTATGTGTATTGCGATGAACAAACTCTATGATGATCCTAACCGTATGCGTCACTCGGTGCATGAGTTTTATGTGAAATCACCAGAGCAAATGGCCGAGCTCTTTGCTGATATACCGGAAGCCATTGAAAATACCCAAGAGATAGCTGATAAGTGCAACCTAGAGATAAAACTTGGAGACCCAACGCCTCCGAACTTTAAATTTACCCAACAGGTAGCCAACGAAGAAGGATTAGCACTTCCTAATGACTTAGAGTACTCCCTTGAAAATGATATTATACTTTTTAATCATCTCTCTAAAAAAGGTCTTGAAAAACGGCTAAAAATTGTACCCCAAGAGCAACACCAAGCGTACCGTGAACGACTACAAGTAGAGATGGACATTATTAACTCGATGAAATTCCCCGGCTACATGCTCATTGTTTGGGAGTTTGTGGATGCTGCCAAACAGATGGATATTCCTGTAGGACCGGGGCGTGGATCGGCTGCCGGTTCTTTGGTGGCGTATTCCTTAGAAATTACCGATATTGATCCCATTCCCTACGGTCTTCTTTTTGAACGTTTTTTGAATCCTGAACGGGTATCTATGCCCGATATCGATATGGACTTTTGTCAAGCACGACGACAAGAGATACTCGACTACGTAATTAATAAATATGGTCGAGTTAACGTGGCTCAAATTATTACTTTTGGTAAGTTGCAAGCCAAAGGGGTCATTCGAGATGTAGCACGGGTATTGGATATGCCCTACTCTCAAGCTGATGCAATGGCAAAACTGATTCCTGACGAATTGGGAATCAATCTGACCGACTCCTATGCCAAAGAGCCTAAAATAGCTGAACTCTGTAACAGCAATCCTTTAGCTAAACGTACATGGGATTATGCTTTAGCTCTTGAAGGTCTGAACCGAAATGCCGGAACACACGCTGCCGGTGTTGTTATTTCAAATGAACCTCTTTGGAAAAAAGTCCCCATCTTTAAACCCACAGGACAAGATACACTTGCAACCCAATACAACGGTAAATATGTAGAAGATGTTGACCTTATTAAGTTTGACTTCTTGGGTCTTAAGACCCTAACGGTTATTGAAGAAGCCAATAAACTGGTCGAAAAACGGTATGGAAAACGCATTGATTTTATTCAAGAGGACATTAACGACAAGGGCGTTTACGATTACATCTCAACAGGAGACACTCTGGGCTTATTTCAGATAGAATCTTCGGGGATGCAAGATTTGGCAAAAAAGCTCAAGCCATCAGGATTTGAAGATATTATTGCGATGTTGGCACTCTACCGACCCGGACCAATGGAGTCGGGAATGCTCGATGACTTTGTAGAACGTAAACATGGTCGTGCTGAGATTACCTATGTATTTCCGGAGCTTGAACCAATCCTTAAACCTACTTATGGAGTTATTGTTTATCAAGAGCAAGTGATGCAGATTGTGCAGACCATTGGTGGCTTTAGTTTGGGTGGAGCCGACTTGGTACGTCGTGCCATGGGTAAAAAGATTAAAGAGGAGATGGACAAGCTTAAAGAGGAATTTGCTGTAGGGGCTGAAAAAAAAGGATTTCACAAACAAACGGCAGCAGAACTTTTCGACCTCATTGTAAAATTTGCCGGATATGGCTTTAACAAATCTCATTCGGCAGCCTATGCGATGATTACTTTCTATACCTCATTTTTAAAACGCTACTACCCAACAGAGTTTATGGCTGCGATTTTAACCCTAGAAAAAAACAATACCGACAAAGTGGTTAAATATGTCGATGAGTTAAAACATCTAAAAATTGAACTGCGTCCACCCCACATTAACCGTTCAGAATTGGTCTTTCAAGCTGATGAAATAGAAGGTAAAAAAGTGGTTTTCTTTGGTATGGGTGCATTAAAGGGTGCCGGTGATGTGGCGATTAATTCAATTATAAAAACACGTAATGAGGGTGGTGACTTTAAAGACATGAACGACTTTGTTTCACGAATCGATGCTTCTAAAGTCAACAAAAGGGTTATAGAATCACTTGCTAAAGCAGGAGCTTTTGATGAATTTGCTCATACACGTTGTGCACTGATTACACAAATAGAAGATATTGTCGAAGCAGCAGGGAAAGCAGCCCAAGCCAAAAAAATGGCTGTTGGTTCCCTCTTTGGTGATGCCGAAGAGATGACCAGTGTAACCGTTGACCTAAAACCAATGCCTGAATATGACTTGCTCGAAATTTTAGCCATAGAAAAAGAGTCTTTAGGCTTCTATGTATCGGGGCATCCACTTGATAAATACCGTGAGCAACTCGACGAGATACACTATACCCTCAGTTCAGAAATAGACGATTTAGCCGATGGATCACAAGCACTTTTAGTCGGGAAAATAGAGGGCATTACTGAAAAAATTTCTAAAAAGGGAAATAAATTTGGTATCGCCAATATTATGGATTTACATGGGAACATTGAGTTAATGCTCTTTGAAAACCGTTTGAAAGAGTTGGAAGAAGATTTTGACCTCAATAAACCCATTGCTTTTAAAGTACGGATTACCAAAGATGGTGATTTTACACGCATGAATATTATTAAAATCGAGTCCTTAAAAGATGCGAAAAAAGAAAAAGTAAAAATGATAAAAGAGGAGAAATTTGTTCCCGAAGAGATTTTGCCAACCCTCTCTTTAGCTATTAATTTGATGCCTGATTCAAAAGTAATTGAAGAGCTCTTTTGTTTGGCTGAAAAATATCCCGGTAAACACCCATTAGAGTTACATATAAAATCTAAATTATCTGATGTAGTTATCGAATCCAAGATGAAAGTAAGTTCTATGATTTTGCCTGAAGCCAAAGCTTTAGGGGTTTATCAAGAGGAACAATTGGTGGTAAACTCATAAAAAAACTCAACAATATTTAGCTATAATAAACATATATTTTAAAAGGAAAAATCATGCGTTATTTTATAGTTTTACTTTTTGGACTGCTTCTTACTTTTACAGGGTGTGGAAAAAAGTTCTCTTCTCATCCGGAAGCTTCTACTCCTTCACCTATTGTTGCCACAGGAAGAATCTCTGCTGAAACATCAGGTGATATGCCTGCTGAGGCTAGTGTTGTCGCACCTGAGCCTGTACCCTCTCCTGTGATGTCCTCTGACAGTATAGATGTGCCAAGTGATGAACCGACCACCATATCGACACCTCCTAAAGAAGTACAATCAGGCATACTCACAGCTGCCGATATTGACGACAACTTAAACCTAAACTATTTTCAAAAATATGTTAATAAAGCATTGCAATCAACAGCAGAAAATACTTTTCCATTGATGAATACCAAAGACCGTTTTACACTTAAAGTCATTGACAGTTATGGTAAAGGTATTAACAGAGCCAAAGTTAGCGTAGGGAATTTTACATCCTACACCAACAGTGCCGGAATACTTCATCTCTTTCCTGCTGTAGACAACATTAATTCAACTTCTATTACTATTAATGGTAAAGCATTACCCGTTAACTTTCAAAAAGATAAAGAGAAAACGATCACACTTCATCAATCTGCTCTGTTACCAAAAACACTTGATTTAATGTTTGTCCTAGATACCACAGGAAGTATGGGTGATGAGATGCGATATTTAGAAAAAGAGTTTGATGCCATTGTCTCAAATATAAAAGAGAAGCATCCTGATGTTGAAATTCGTTTCGGTCTGACCCTTTACCGTGATGTGGGTGATGACTATGTGGTTCGTGACTTTGATTTTACCTCCAGTGTAAATGTGATGAAAGAACAGCTAGAGAAACAATCTGCTAATGGTGGGGGTGACTACCCCGAAGCAATGGATGAAGGAATTAAAAAAGCATTAGATGCGTCATGGCAAGCCAATGATGGTGTACGAATGATGTTTCTCGTAGCCGATGCACCACCTCATGATGAAAACATTAAGCAAATGGTGCCTATAATAGAAAAAGCCAGAGCAGAAGGTATACATATTTACTCTCTAGGGGCAAGTGGTGTGGCAGAAAAAGCTGAGTACTTCATGCGTCACTTGGCTTTGTTTACGCAAGGTCGTTACCTTTGGCTAACCGACGACTCTGGTGTGGGTAATAGCCATGAAGAACCAAAAGTTAACTGCTACCAAGTAACACGACTGGATCAATTAATTGCAAGAGTGATTCAAAGTGAACTTTCCGGAAAACGTATAGAGGCTGATAGAGCGTCGATCTTAAGAACGGTTGGCTCTTATCAAAACGGTATTTGTAAATAAGTTTTATTTTAGAAATCTTATGGTACAAGTTATAAAAATTATAATAAAGGATTATACATGAGTTTACAAGGTGAACCGTCATTAGATCAAATCGATGACTATAATAACAATGAAAGCCCTGAGAAAAGAAGAACTGTACGTCTAGTAATAATAGGTATACTTATTGTAGGTGCCCTCTATGCACTGGTTAAATACAACTTCTCATCACCAAGTGACTATGTTGGAACAGTAGAAAACCCTGGTATCAACACAGCAAAACCTTAATTTTTATAATAAACAGAGTAGATTTTTCTGCTCTGTTTTATTGTGTAAGAAAGAAACAAATAATAAATATAATTTTCTCCAAATATAAGTTTAATTCCCCTATTCAAAAAAAATTGCTAAAATCATGCTACAAAATTACCTTTTAAGGAAGACAAATGTCATTACCAAAAATTATATGGTCAAAAATTGATGAGGCTCCAGCATTAGCTACTTATTCGTTGTTACCAATTGTAAACGCGTTTACACAAGCTGCCGGTGTAGAAGTTGTAACCAGTGATATTTCACTAGCAGGAAGAGTTCTTGCAGCAATGGGTCTTGCAGAAGATGAACTTTCTAAACTTGGAGAAGTTGTTTTACAACCAGATGGAAACATTATTAAGCTTCCAAATATTTCTGCGTCAGTAGGACAATTAAAAGATTGTATTGCAGAACTTCAAGGTCAAGGATATGATATCCCTAACTACCCTGAAAATCCAGCAAATGATGAAGAGAAAGCTCTTCAAGCAAAATACAGTACGTGTCTAGGTTCAGCTGTTAACCCAGTACTTAGAGAAGGAAACTCAGACAGAAGAGCTGCTAAAGCTGTTAAAAAGTTTGCACAAAACAATCCTCATAAACTTAGAGCATTCTCTGAAAACTCTAAAGCCTATGTTGCACACATGGAAGGTAATGGAGATTTCTTTGGAAATGAGAAGTCTGTAACTTCAGCTAAAGATCAAAAAGTAACCATTGCCCTTAATGGCAATACGTTAACAACAATTGATGCACTTGAAGGTGAAATTCTTGATGGTACATTTATGTCTGTTGCTGCTCTTAAAACATTCTACAAAAAGACTATTGAAGATGCAAAAGCAAACGATGTCTTATGGTCATTACACCTTAAAGCAACCATGATGAAGATTTCTGATCCAATCATGTTTGGTTATGGATTTGTAGCATTCTTCGAAGAGGTATTTGCTAAACATGCAGAAACATTTAAAGAATTAAATGTAAACCCAAATCAAGGTATGTCTGATTTAGAGAAAAAAATTAAAGGTCATGCAAAAGAAGCTGAAATTAAAGCTGACTTCCTTGCTGTATTAGAGTCTGATTCTCCAAAACTTGCCATGGTTGACTCAGATAAAGGAACAACCAACTTCAATGCTTCTAACGATGTTATTATTGATGCTTCTATGCCGGTAGTTGTACGTGAAGGTGGTAAACAGTGGGACAGAAACGGTGATGCTGTTGAGTGTGTGGCTGTTATTCCTGATTCTACTTACGGTATGTTCCATGCTGAAATGGTGGCTGATTGTGTTGCCAATGGTCAATACGATGTAACCACCATGGGTACCATGCAAAACATTGGTCTTATGGCTCAAAAAGCTGAAGAGTATGGTTCTCACCCAACCACATTTGAACTGGCAGAGGCTGGTACAGTAACGGTTACTGCTGAAGATGGTACAGTGTTGATGAGTTTTGAGTGTGAAGCCGGTGATATCTGGAGAATGTCAAGAACAAAAGATATTCCAATCAAAGACTGGGTGAGATTAACGGTTGAAAGAACCAGACTTGAAAACATTCCTGCTATCTTCTGGTTAGACGAAAACAGAGCTCACGATGCTGAAGTAAAGAAAAAAGTAGATGCATACCTTGCAGACTTTGATACGACTGGACTTGATATTCAATTTATGAATGTTACCGATGCAACCAGATTTACCAATGCTAGAATTAGAGAAGGTAAAAACACAATCGCTGTTACAGGTAACGTTCTTAGAGATCACTTAACCGATATGTACCCAATCTTAGAGCTTGGAACATCGGCTAAAATGCTTTCTATTGTTCCATTGATTGCCGGTGGTGGATTGTATGAGACAGGTGCCGGTGGATCTGCTCCAAAACACGTTGACCAATTCCTTGCAGAGGGTCACTTAAGATGGGATTCATTGGGTGAGTTCTTGGCATTGGCTGAGTCATTAAGATTTATCGGTCAAAAGCACAATGATGAAAAACTGGCTGCACTTACAGCTGGACTGGATGCAGCAAATGAAGGCTACCTTGACAACAACAAAGAGCCGGGTAGAAAAGTTGGTCAACCAGACAACAAAGCATCTCACTTCTACCTAGCACAATACTGGGCAGACGCACTTGCTGCATCGGACAACACTGAGTTGGCTGAAAAATTTGCTCCTGTTGCAAAAGCTCTTAAAGAGAATGAAGATACCATTATGGCTGAACTTCTTGCTGTAGAAGGTAAAGCTCAAGACATCGGTGGTTACTTCCATCCAAACGACGAGTTGGCTGAGAAGGCAATGAGACCTTCGGCTACTTTGAATGCTATTATTGATGCTATTTAAGCATCAGTAACTTTTGTTCCACCTTTTTTGGGTGGAACAGATTTAAAAAGTATTAAATCTTCTCCCACTCAAATTTACAAATATTTTTCTCTTCTTTAAAAAACTCTATACCTATAATAATTATTTCATTAGCTTTTTCTTTATACTTCTCATGATACCTTTTATCTTTTATCTGTTGTAAAGCATTACCTTTTTGATTTTTACTATCAACTACTTTAAACTCTATTATATAGACTTGACTCATATCGGGTGTGGCTATGGTTAGGTCTACTCTCCCTAAATTAGTTACATCTTCAGCTATAAATTGAATTCCTAACCCTGACAAATAAGAGTAGATAACATTGGCATAATACCCCTCATAATTTTGAATATCGTTATTCACATATGAATTGTATGGAATGGAAGCAAAAAGTTGATAAAGAGCTTTTTCAAACTGTTTCATATCTTTGAATTCAATTGCATCAAACATCGCATTTTTTGGTAAAATATTATCAGTTAAAAGATACCTAAAAATTCGCTCATTTAATGCTGTTCTTACTTCAAGATTTGGATAGCTTAGTTTAAAAACTCTTTGATTAAACCTGGTATTAACCTCTTGAATTGTTAAATATCCTGTCTGAAAGAGAAGTGTTTCTATCTTTATATCATTAATATCAAAACTACCTAAATCTGTTTCACTCATATAAATATTTTCTAAATTTGGAAGAAAATATTTTTGCTCTTTTAAAACTTGAATTAAAAATGATGGACTACCTGTCTCAAACCAATAGTGACTGTATATTTTACCTTTTGAGAAAAATAGTAAAATATCAAAAGGGTTATAAACGCCCTCCCCTAAAAAGTTATAACCGTTATACCACTTTTTCAGTTCATCTAAATCAACACCCTCTAATCGTTCAATAAAAGTCTCTTTTACATCGTTATGGGTATATCCACAAACCGTTGCATATCGTGCATCTAATGATATATCTTCTAAATTATTCAATCCACTAAAAAGGCTTACTTTTGAGAATTTACTAACCCCTGTTAAAAAAGCAAATTTTACATACTGGTCACTATCTTTTATAACGGAGTAGATATTTTTTAACCCATCTCTTATCTCTGTTGACAACTCTTTATCATTTATATTATCCAAAATAGGTTTATCGTATTCATCTATCAATATAACTACTTTTTGATTATATTTTTCATATGCAGATATGATAAGCTCTCTTAAACAACCACTACTGTCTTCTATATTTTCACACTCAACATCTAATCTTTTTTGGTTCTCTTTTATAATGGACAAAATTCGCATATCTAAGTTTTCTACACTCTTAACAACACCTAAACCAAAACTAATTTTAATCACAGGATAGGTGGTTTCCCAATCCCACTTATCATAAATATAAAGCCCTTTAAACAGCTCTTTTTTACCCTCAAATATATCTTTGAGCGTATCTAAAAAAAGAGACTTACCAAAACGGCGTGGACGTGAGAGGAAGTAATAACCACTACTATTTATAAGCTTTAGGGCTAAGTCAGTTTTATCTATATAAATGTAATTTTCTTTTTTATCTCTTATTTTTTGGAATGTTTGGATTCCTATTGGTAGGTTTTTCATTTTTTCCTCTTTTTTTCAATCATATTATATGTTATAAATAGTTATTTGTAGCTTGTATAACCTATTCCAATTCTATTAAAAATAAATGTATTAAACTAATCATTCTATAAAATAAATAGTCGATATGTTTATTATCTGTAATTTCTATTTTACTTGTTGCTGCTGCTCTTACAGAGAACGAAGATAAGATTATGGAAGAGCTTCTTGCTGTTGCTGGTACTGCTCAAGATGTTGGTGGTTACTTTAAGCCAAACGATGAGATGGCTAGCAAGGCTATGAGACCTTCGGCTACGCTTAATGCTATTATTGATGGTATATAATCGATAATAGCTCTTGTTCCTACGGTCTCCGTAGGAACATTTATTTTCTACTTCTAAAACTTTCTATATATTTTTAAATGGATTTATAATTGTTAAGCTATTTTCTATGATTTGTCCATGTTGCATATCTTCACTATAGACAATATTACAACCATTTTCCAAAGCTGTAGCCAATATCATTGAGTCATAAATCTGAATAGGAGTAGATGACTATATTTGTATCTAAAAATACTTTATCGCTCATGTGCTTCTTCTCTGTCAAATTTAAAACCTTTTGTTTTTAACGATATGGCGTTAAGCTTTCTTTTTTTAACTGTTTTAGTTGGTCTATTTTCTATTTTTACTTTAAATTCATTTTGTGGTAAGTTGTTTAGAAAATCCATGATGGTATTGAAAATATTATTGTTGTTTGTGTCTAATCTTATGGTTTGCATTTTTAGCTCCTTCATATTTATTACTTTTAGTATAGCAAAAGAATTTAAAAATTTGTTTCAAATCCACAATTTTCATTTAAAGGAAAATTATTTAACTTCAAGATTAAATACTATTAATCTATTTAATATA
>JAHJJU010000003.1 GCA_018822805.1 bacterium | reverse complement strand
TTTGATAAATCTTTTTGTTGATAGATTACGAATCTGAAAAGCATCAATAGCAGAATCTTTTGTTAAACAATTCTCTTCTGTTGGTTCACACTTGACCATCCAAGGAACGAAACTGTAAGTCTCATTCCATCCTGTCATAGGTATTAGATTTGAGTTGATAGGGGTCAGGTAACAAATACAAAGTAATTCTAAGCTAATTTATGCTAAACTTAAAAAAATTAAGGAGCTTTCATGCAAACTGTACAATTTAAAGTAGACAATAACTATATTAATATTGTCTTGAACTTGCTAAATAGTTTAAATGGTCTAAAACTCAATGTAATCAATGATTTATTAATTGTAGATAATAAAAAAGAGATGAATATAACCTCCGAGAAAGAGGAATTAAAATCTTTTTCAAATCATACAGCAAATCTAATAGATGACTGGAAAGATACAGAGGAAGATAGCATATGGATATAGATATAAAACAGTTTGATATAGTTTTGTGTAAGTTCTATTTTAGTGATATTAAGAAATCTAAAAATAGACCTGTATTGGTATTTAAAGACAATTTACCTTATGATGACTTTGTTGCTATTCCCATAAGTAGTAAAATAGATAAATTACACGAAGATGAAGTTATACTTAGTATCGATGACTTATCTGACGGAGTACTTCCTAAAACCTCTAAACTAATGGTTAGAAAAACTTTTATAGTTTCAAAAGAAGTTGTATTAAAAAAATATGCTACCATTAGTCAAAACTCTTATATTAAATATCATAAAATATTTTGTAACTATTTTGGATGTGAAATATAATATGCCAAGAAGACCAAGAGTAGAAAAAGAGGGGTTCCATCATGTGGTTAACCGTGGTGTAGCAAAAGGTAATATCTTTTTAGAAGATGAGGATTATGATAAGTTTTTAGAGATTGTAGCGATTGCCAAAGAGAGATATGATTTTATATTGCACGCTTTTTGTCTAATGAGTAACCATTATCATCTGCTTATTGAGACCAAACATCATAATCTCTCTTTGCTTATACGACAAATAAATGCACCTTATGCACAATATTTTAATAGAAAATATAATCGAGTGGGACCACTATGGCAGGGGCGATTTAAAAACTGGTTTGTCTATGATGATAAGTATCTCTCTGTTTTGTTTAGATATATTGAGCAAAATCCAATTAAAGCAAAAATAAGTAATAGCATTGGAGAGTACAAATGGAGTAGTTCAAGTCTAATTTCAGATGAGGAATATAAGACGTTATTACAAGACTCTCTACTTCTGAATGAGGAGGTATGGTCTTCGTTGGATGACTCTTTTGATAAGGATGATGATGCTCTTTTTGATAGATTTCAAAAAACCATTTACAAACAAGAGAACCAAGAGACCGTGCGACTAAAACAGAAGAGTTTAGATGATTATTTTGAAAACTATACAACTTTAAAAGAGAGAAACCAAGAGATATTGAATGCCATCGCTGATGGATACAAACAGAGTGAGATAGCACGATATTTAGAGTTAAGCAGTGCTGGGATTTCGTATATAGTGAGGCATACTGATTTTAGGTAAAATTGTTAGTCAAAATCTTCCGTGACCTTATTAGCGTGTGTTAATAAGTGTTGTGTGCTTCTTGCTGGGCTAAGTTCATAGATGAATATGCCCAAAGAAAAAATAGTAGAAGAAAACAGATTAGTAGCAATAGCACAAGTGCGAAATATGCCGAGATAAAAGATGTTGCTTACGGGAACTTTAGAAGAAAATGGCTGTAACTGAAAAGTATAAGCAGGATAAGGGTCTCCGTCCGACTGAAGCCATTGGGAAAAGGGAAGTTGCTCCTCTTTTCCCCACGATGAGCGATGTGACGGACGACGGTTTTTAAAACTTTGGTTTCTTAAATGGGTGCATTAAAATGACACCCTACGGTTTTATATTACATAATGCGTAGGGTGCAATTCATTGCACCACAAATTAAGATAAAAATACACCCCTTCATTCAAAACTTTGGTTTTACTTAAAATTATCAAGAGACAAATTATCTTTTTATATTTTCTATATCCTCTCTACTTAATCCTGTTTTGATAGAAATCGTTTCAATATCTAAAAGATCTAATAGATTTTTGGCTATCTCTATTTTGGCTTTTTCCTCTCCTTTTTTTTCAGCTGTATACAAAAGTGACTCTTTATAGATTCTATTCTCTTCTCTTCTTTTATAGATGGCTCTATCTTTATCTTCTAATTTCATGACATCCAACGCCTCTTTGGCTTCGTCTAATCCTTTGGCTCTAAATCTATCTTCTATCTCCTCATTTTTGAGAAAATATATCCACTCATCCAGTGTATTTTTGGCTATATCGTTAAATTGATTGACTCTAAGAACATAATACTCAGGATAGATATCTGAGATAGTTTCTATGTTAAAATCCTCTTTTTGTCTCTGAGAGGGGCTTAAAACATCATCTCTATTGTACAATCCTCTAAACTCTGTTTTGCCATAATAGACATAATCTGCTCCTTGACCCAATGCAAAATAGACAATATTGACCGAATAGACCTTTTTAACTTTGGTATACCCTTTTCCTTTTGTGATGTATTCAGTTATCAGTTTAGAAGTACCATACAACATTCTATGGAAATAGTCTATCTCGCTACTGTGTTGAACTTCTATTAATATTAGTTCATTTTTTTCATTTTTGGCTAATAAATCAACACGATTAAATTTATCATCTTCTGTCTCTTGATTGGCTTCACTCTCTAAAATCTCTTCAATCTTGACATCAAATTTCAGAAGTTCAGTTAAAAACCCCTCCAAAATTACAAAATTAGCCTTTTGACGCAAGATTTTTTTCATCGCCCAATCAAAGCTTACCAGTTTTCTTCTCATTTGCTTTCTCCTTTTCTAAGATTATACCCTATATTAGCTCGTGACGAAGCTGGAACTTTACTCGTTCTCATCCGTTCCTTATATGCAACCTACATACTCCATTCAAAACGTTGGTTTCACTTTAATGGTGTAATGAATTACACCCTACGGTTTTATATTGCACCATAAATTAGCACTAAGAGTTTTATACCATCTATGTTATAATCAAATAAATATTAGGAGAATCGTATGGTTGATATAGAACAAATACAACTAGAAATTTTAAAGAGACTTAAACCTTTAAATCCAAACAAAATCATACTGTTTGGCAGTTATGCGTATGGTCAACCCCATCAAGACAGTGATATAGATTTATATGTGATTACCAACGATAATTTTATTCCCCAAACTTTCAATGAAAATATAGAGTTAAAATTAAAAGTAGCCAATCTTATTTTTGATTTACAATCCATTATACCGATTGATATAATTACACATACAAAACCCATGTATCATAAATTTATAGAACTAAATAGTTCATTCGCCCAAGAAATTATAGAAAAAGGAAAAGTATTATGGGCAAAGAGTTAGCTGTAGAATGGTTAAAAGCATCTTATAGTGATATTGTACTTATTGAAGAGATTATTGATAATGATTTTTTGACACATTTAGTCGCTTTTCATTCTCAACAAGCAATAGAAAAAAGTTTTAAAGCATTACTTGAAAATAGTGGTGTTAGAATCCCTAAAGTACATAAACTTCAAAATCTTATTTCAATGTTAGATATTAAAATAGAGATTTCATTAGATACACTTAAAATACTTGATGAGTTATATATTGATTCACGATACCCATCTGCTTTTGGATTGTTACCTTATGGCAAACCAACATTAAAAGATGCAGAAACATTTTATGCTTTTGCACAAAGTATTTTTGAATATGTCTGTCAAACATTAGATGTAAATAACCAAGATCTTAGAAAATAAGAATTAAACTTTGGTTTCTAAAATGGGTGCATTAAAATATAATGTACCCCTTTGTCAAGACCACTTACACCAATATTTTTATTCCAACAACTTGGTAAAGTAGCCTCTAATAAAACCGTTGAAATACTTTTTTAAAATCAAGTTCAATATCACACTCAATATCTTTAAAAGATAGTCTCTCTTTTGTAAAATCTCCAACTTTTGAGTATCTGTTTTTTTCTAATTTATAGACTTTGGCTTTTAAATCATTTGGATATACTAAAATATAATACTCAACTTTCTCTTCTTCATAAAGTTCAAATTTGACTGTTTCATCTTTTTGAGCTGTTGAAGGACTCAATATCTCTATAATAACTCTAGGTGCTTTAGTAATATACTGTTTTCCTTCATCCCCACAAACCAATACAATATCAGGTCTTACTGTAGTATGATTAGAAATTTTCCAATCTGTTTCATATAAAACTTCACACTCAAAACACTCTTCTTGAAGCTCCTGTCTTAGATAAAAAAATACTTCACTCGCAATTCGTTGATGTATCTTCATAGGTGCAGGAGCCATAGAGACAGGAATACCCTCAATTAGTTCCCAATCCCCTTCCCAATTTGCATAGTCACTATAGGTGTAGTTTAAAAGTGTTGCTACAGACATTTTAGCTCCTTTTCCTTTTTATTTATATATCTATAAAAGATTATAGCATCATTGAAATTAGAGATAAACATTAGGGGCTATATTCGCGTTTGGTGGGAAAGTAGTATAATAAACATCTTGTAAAACTCTTTGGAATCGGAGACTTTAGTCCAATGCCATTTCCTTAAGGAATTAATGTTGAAAACATGTAGGTTCGATTTTATCGAACGAATTGTTTTATAGGCTTTAATTGTCTGTTCGATAAAATCGAACCTACGAATTCAGGCTTAAGGAAATGGCATTGGGATAAGGGTCTCCGTCCGACTGAAGCCATTGGGAAAAGCGAAGTTGCTCCTCTTTTCCCCACGATGAGCGATGTGACGGATGACGGTTTTCAAAACTTTGGTTTCTTAAATGGGTGCATTAAAATGACACCCTACGGTTTTATATTGCATAATGCGTAGGGTGCAATTCATTGCACCACAAATTAAGATAAAAATACACCTCTCCATTCAAAACTTTGGTTTCTTAAATGGTGTAATAAATTACACCGTACAAGATACAAAATCCTAGATTTAGCTATTGCTACCTTTAAACCTAATCCACTACAAGCTTATATCGTACAGATAGAGTTTGTGCAACAATAGAGTGAACAATAAATAGTAACTCACTTTCAATCACTCCAATTTTTTTGATAAATCTTTTTGTTGATAGATTACGAATCTGAAAAGCATCAATAGCAGAATCTTTTGTTAAACAA
>JAHJJU010000025.1 GCA_018822805.1 bacterium | reverse complement strand
TCCCCATTCAATTATGCCTTTTAACAGTTCCAGTTTTTTGTCTTCTAATTTCTCTATAACTCCTGCTGCTGCGGATATCAAAGGTCCCCTTTCATCTGCAGAAATTCCTTTTTCCTTTCCCCATTCAATTATGCCCTTTAACAGTTCCAATTTTTTACCTGCTGTTTCTATATCATTTTTCTCTATAACTTTTCCTGCTGTGATTATAAAACCTTTCAGTTCATACGCAGATTTTTTTTGTTCCTTTACCCATTTAATAAAATCTTCTAACATAACCAGCTTGTCACCTTTTAAGTTATTTATAATATCTTTTTCTACCTTCATAAATTTTTTCATTTCATCCGCAGAAAATTCTTTTCCATTTGCCAAGTTCCCTGCACTTATTATCCTAGCCATTTCTTCGCTTATTACCTTAATTATACATTCCCTCTTTTCATCGTCTAACATAGTTTTTCTATTTAAAACAGATTCAGGAGCCAGATTCTGCCCCTGTTTTTTTACATAATTTCTATTGTCATAGGAATAAATATAAGGAATGCCTAAACTTGTTATTGTAAATATTTGGATTAGAAAGATGCTTGTTAATTTCTTCATTAATAATCCCTCAAATATTATGTTTATGTTATATTATATTTACATCCCGGGAATACGAGGAATACGCCCAAGCTTAGACTGTTTACAGTACCAACCCCAACCTTTTTTCATCCAGTGACCGACAAATGGCATAGGAATCATCTTTCCACCATGATCATCTCGGTAAACAAAGGCTGCTCCATCACCTGTATCCATCACACATAAAATGTTCAAATGCTCCATGTAACTTCGTTTAGAATTCATCTTTTGAGAATGTTGAAAGATATTGTACGCCACATTTTTAGCCATGACTTCTGCCACATGTCCCTGCTTTGCTCGCCACTCCGGTCCCATGAGTGCAGCAGAATCACCAATAGCATAAACACCATCAAAACCTTCTATCTCATTGTACTCATTGGTTACAACAAAACCTGCATCACTCAGTGGTAAGGCTGAAGCTTCTAAAACAGAATGCCCCTTACCGGCTGAAATAAACATGGTTAAATCAGATTCCAACTTCTCACCATCTTCAAAGTTAATTCCATCAGCTTCAAAAGAGGTAATTTTTGAACCTACTTTTTTGTTAATGTTGGTCATGCCAAACATTTTGTCCATCATCACCAATGCTTTTGATCCCATTTTTTGACCCGGTTTCTCCATAGGTGCAAAGAAAGTGAGTTCAAATTTATCTCTAAGACCTTTTCTTTTAAGTAGGGTATTGACATTAAACAATACTTCAAATGCAGGACCACCACGTACAGCTGAAGTATCATGAGGGTTTCCACCAAAGCCCATGGCAATTTTCCCTGAACCTTTTGCTACCAAAGCATCTAATCGTTCTTTTAACTCTACAGCTTCTTCCGGTTTTCCACAAATTGAAAGTGTGTTTTCAATTCCGGGTGCTTTCATTTTGTCTTGTCCCATCGCTACGACAATATAATCATAGCCTTCTAAAACCCGACCACTCTCTAAAGTAACCACTTTATTAGATGCATCTAAAACGGTTACAGCATCAACAATCACTTGAAAACCATGTTTTACAGCCAACTGATCTAAAGGTATAGATATTTTTTCTTTGGTTGTGTCCCCTGTTGGAATCCAAATAGAAGTCGGATAAATATAAAAATAATCACGATCACTTACTAAAGTTACATCAAGATTTTCTTCTTTTTTCAAATAAATAGCTGCTTCAACACCAGCAAAACCACCACCCAATACTAAAACTTTTTTCATTGTTTCTCTTCCTATTATTTTTTCTTATATTCTATATAATTATAGTTTATTACTTGTTTGCTATACCTTTAACCCAAGAAACCATCGCTTTGTGAGCTTGAGGATTAGGGGCATCCATAAAACTAACTACAAATTTATCAGCCATTTCAGCCACCCCAATCGAGCGTGGTCTAATAGCCAACATATTAGGCTTTGACAATTGTTTTCCAAAACAACAAACAATATTTTTAGCATTCAAAATCTTTGGGTTAATCTCTCCTTCTGCTAAACCTTCGGTATGGATATAATGGTCAAAGGTAGCAATATAAGCTGCCACAGGGTGCCTATCTATTTTCTCTTTTAAATAGAGTAACACCTCGTCTACGGTTCTAAAACTTGTTGTTTCTTTTGCAATATCCAATTCACTGATTGGATACTTCTCCATGACCATTGATTGCTGCATATTCTCTTTTTCCTTTATTTCTTTTAATTATATTATAAATAACTATACCTTATATATTTTAAAAATAGATGAATTTGACTCAAATATTTTACCATCCATTGGCTATAATCCTATAGAAAAAACAAAGGGTACTCATGCAACATTTAGTCGACACCTATGACTTCAGTGAAAAACAAATAGCCAATATTTTGAAAGATGCACGAGCATTTAAAAAGCAGATGCCAAGTCAGCTTTTAAGAGACAAATTACTGATAACCCTCTTTTTTGAAAGTTCAACCAGAACCCGTAGTTCTTTTGAAGTGGCAGCAAAAAGATTGGGAGCTGCTGTTGTCCATCTGGATCCTGCCAAGAGTTCTACAAACAAAGGAGAGAGTTTAGAAGACACTTTTGCCAACCTCTGTGCCATGGAGCCTGATGGGGTGATTATTCGTCATGAATACAATAACACACCTAGAAAATTGGCAGATAAAGAGTTAACTTGTGTCATTAATGCCGGTGCCGGGAACTATGCTCACCCTACTCAAGCCCTACTTGATTACTTTACCATGCTGGAACATTTTGGTGATTTAAAAGGTAAAACCATTGCCATTGTAGGAGACATTGTCAGCTCTCGTGTCGCCAGTTCCGGTATTCGTCTTTTTACACGAATGGGAATGAATGTGGTATTGGTTGCACCACAACCCTTTATGCCTGACAATGATCTACCAAAGTATGAACAGCTAGACGATGTGATTGACAATGTTGATATTATTATGAGTCTTCGTGCCCAACTTGAACGTCATAAAGCACCTATTTTTGAAGATTATGAAGAGTATGCCAAAGAGTACTGCATTACAAGTGAACGATTGGGAGAGAGAAATATTTTACTACTTCACCCGGGACCTGTTATGCGTAACATTGACATTAGCGATGAGATGTTGGAAGATTCACGATGTAAAGTTCTTGAACAGGTTAAAAACGGTGTGTTTGTTAGAATGGCAATTTTAAAAGCCCTACTGCTTGACAGTTAATGGAAGAAATCACCAAATTGGCTCGACAAAGAGAGCCATTTTTATTTGTATTCTCTTATGATTTAAGCGAACAATTTGTCCAACCCCTTCAAAATTTAGATGCTGATGTCTTTTTTAAAATAGGCAATCAGCGTAACTACCCTAAAAAACCTCGAGAACACGCCTATTATTTAAACAAAACCCCTCTTGAATTTGAAACCTATAAAGCTTCTTTAGAAAAAGTACTAGAAGAGATTCGTTCGGGAAACACCTATCTACTCAATTTAACATTTAAAACCCCCATAGAGACCAATCTTTCACTCAAAGAGATTTTTACCTATTCCAAAGCCAAGTATAAACTCTATTTTAAAGACCAATTCATCTGTTTTTCTCCTGAAAAATTTATCGAAATAGAAGGAAACACCATTGCTACCTACCCCATGAAAGGTACCATTGAAGCCTCCCTACCTGATGCTAAAACAAAAATTCTTGGCAATGAAAAAGAGATGGCAGAACATGTCATGATTGTTGATTTAATGCGTAATGACTTGGGCATGGTTGCAAGCAATGTCAAGGTAGAAAAATTCCGATATATCGATAAAATCCAAGCAGGAGATAAAGAATTACTACAAGTAAGCTCTAAAATCACTGCTTCTCTTCCTGATGATTGGCGAGAAAATTTAGGTACCCTTATTCAAACCCTGCTTCCGGCCGGATCTATTACAGGGACACCCAAACGCAGTACGGTTACTATTATTCATAACATCGAAGATTACCACCGAGGATTTTATACGGGTGTATTTGGACTTTTTGACGGAAAGAATCTCTACTCTGCTGTCATGATACGATTTATTGAGAAAGAGAATGAAAAACTGTACTATAAAAGTGGAGGGGGCATCACCTTAGATAGTGATGCCAAAAGTGAATACAATGAACTGATAGATAAAATCTATCTGCCATTATAAGTAAGTAAACACAATAAGTTTCTTAGCTTAAAGACCGTGAACCAAGAATCCTACACCACCTCTTTGGGCGATAAATGAACGAGCTTCTTGTTCTGATGAAAAACCTGTTAAAATTGCTTTATAAATGGTCTTACCATTACTTGTTCCTGTCTTAACAAGTGGTGCATATTTACTGCTTGCAGATTGTGCAGCATTTTGAGCTCTTTCATGTGTTGAAAATGCTCCAATCTGAACACCTATACCACTAGCAGCTGCTGTATTTCCATAAGGAGTATTGGTTGTGTATCCACCGGTGCTTGATACGGATGTAGCACTTCCACTAACAATAAATGCGTCAGGGAAACGTGTTGCTTTTAATTGATTGGCTTCACTGACCGAAGAGATACCTGAGACAATAACCTTATTCATTGCACCTTGTTGCACATAAGAGGTGTATTTAGGATCTAAACTTAAACCCTTTCTAAACTCTTCAGCTGCATAATAATCTTTTAAAGCTGCAACTTGAAGATGAATTCCACCACCTTGTACTCCTGTACTTGATGACGCAGGATAATCGGTTGCTATTGGTTGATTTGCATACGGATCCGGATATGCTGTATCCGTTCCATAAGGATTATTATATGCACCGGTTGTTGTAATAACTGTATTATCAGTTGGTACTTCACTATAAATCGTACCTGATGAACCGGTTGTTCCCGGTGTTTCATAAACAATCGGTGAACCACTTTCATAGACAGGTTGAGCGTTGTCATAAACAACAGGCGTCTCAGCTGTAGTCTTCTTAACACAACCTGTTGCCAAGATGGATAAGGCTGCTGTTGAAATTATTAAACCTTTACTGTATTTCATATGTTTCCCTTTAAAACTTTTTATTTAAGTAAGTGGACACAATAGGTTTCATATTTTAATGAAACCTATTGTGTCCACTTACTTATTATAACAATCTCTTGATATTATAAGTATTAATATTATGAATTAATTACAAATATTTACTTTTATTCTTTTTAATTAAATATAGTTTAAAAAATCAGCTGTTTTAATCTACAGAAGTAAACGATATTTTCTTGTTTTCTGTTCGATCTTTTCTACTTGAAGTTGAGAAACGTAAAAGATCATCGGTAGTTTGCACATAAGCCGGAAGATTTTCAAACGTAAGTGCAAGCAGTTTTGCTGTCGCTAGTGCATCGGAAAAAGCACGATGATGCATATGATCACCCAACTCCAAGGACTCACTTAAATACGCCAAGCCATACCGTTCACTCTCGATGGTTCGTCGTGCCAAATCAATAGAACAGAGTTTCTGATTACCAATGCTGCCTAAACCAAAGCGATCAAAAGAGTGATTTAAAAATCCATAATCAAAATTGGCATTATGAGCGACAAACACGGCATTGTCCATAAAGATTCTTAAATTGCTTAAAACCTCTAAACGACTCGGAGCATCCACCAAATCTTCAGGTACGATTCCTGTAATTTTTGTAATATACTCCGGTAAAAAGGCACACTCGACAAAGCTCTCAAAACGATCAATAATTTCACCGTTTTGTACCATAACGGCACCCACTTCTATTACCTGTGCCGTTTCAGGTTTAGAACCGTTGGTCTCTATGTCAATAACACAATATTTTTGCTGTGTATAAGGTGTAAAAAAGCTCTCTAAACAGTAACCGGTTCCCTCTTCTACTATGGGGTATCCTGCTGCTTGCAATAAAAGAAACAAGGTATCACTGTCTTCAAAAAGAGTGGTATGTTTTTTGACTATACGTCGATACGCCGGAGCAGATAAATAGCCCTCATTACGTCTAAACGCTGCTGTTAATTCATCATAAACTTTTTGCATTCTCTATAAACTTGCTCACCTTTGCATAATCTTTTCGACCTTTTATTCGTTCCACACCTGAACTCACATCAACGCCATAAAAGTTGTACTTTTTTAACGCTTCTAAATTGTCAGGCGTTAATCCACCTGCTAAAATAATTTTAGAACAATCAATGCCATCAAACCACTCAAGATTCAACCGTTTTCCACTCCCCCCATAGGCTTCGCTAAAGGCATCGACCAAACGGTATCGATCTTTATATTGCAAAATGTCTTTAGCCTCTTTGGCTCGAATAACCGGCATGGATTTTGAACCGATCATGTCCAATGCCTCTTCATCCACTTCAAAATGAATTTGACACAACGTTAAATCACAATAGTTAGAAATGGTATCAATGGTATCAACACCTTCATTCACAAACAGTCCCACTCTTCCTACAAATGGTGGTAATTTATCTATAATCTTCTTTGCATCGGCCGGGGTAATGTACCGTGGTGACTCTTGGTAAAAAACAAAACCAAGTGCATCTGCTCCTGCTTCTACTGCCTGCATGGCATCTTGAAAATTGGTGATTCCACAAATTTTTACACGCATATTAAACTCCTTTATACTTCTACTTCCCTCAAAGTAAGTGAAAAAAATTATACCTTTAAAGAATCAATAGCGTGCTTATATCCCTCTTTGTTTCCAAAAACATACGAACCTGCTACCACAACGTCCACACCGGCTGCTTTAAGCTCTTGAATGTTCTGGTCACTCACTCCACCATCCACTTCAATAAGACAGTCAGGATTATGTTTTTTGATTAATGCTTTAAGACGTTTGGCTCTCTCCAACACCGAGGGGATAAACTTTTGCCCACCAAAACCGGGGTTCACCGACATTAAAAGTACCATATCAATATCGGCCAATAAAAACTCTATACTCTCTGGTGGCGTATGAGGGTTCAACGTAATGGCTGGTTTTATACCCAACGAACGAATTTTTTGAACCAATCGGTGTGGATGTTTCTCTTCTTCAATATGAAAAGAGATGTACCCCGGTTTTAACGGAGCAAAAAGCTCAACAAAAAAAGTGTTGTTCTCCACCATTAAGTGAATGTCCAAAGGTTTGGCAGCAACCTTTGCCACAGCAGAGACCACCACAGGGCCTATGGTTAAGTTGGGTACAAAATGCCCATCCATCACATCGACATGAACCAAATCACACCCTGCCTCACAAATCGCCTCTACATCCCGTGCCAAATTCCCAAAATCTGCCGAAAGAATACTTGGAGCTACCAACATGTTAAATCCTAGTTTTAATTTTTGGCGTATTATATAGGTTTTTGCTTTATCCATACTTCAATCATTATCTGATATAATCAAAACATAAAGTAACACCAAAAGGAGAACTCCATGCCACCATTAGCTCAAGCCATAGAGTATTATACTTATGATGATTATAAAACATGGGAAGGAGATTGGGAATTGATAGAGGGTATTGCTTATGCTATGGCTCCTTCTCCTATGATTTCACATCAAGCCATTGCAGGAGAAATAACTTTTGAATTGGTCTCATCGGTAAGAAAATGCAAAAACTGTCTCATTGTAGTTGAACAAGATTGGAAAATAGATGAAGTTACTGTGCTTAAACCTGACATTTCACTCATTTGTCATGAAACCAATCTCTCCTATATAACAAAATCTCCTCTTATTGTCGTAGAAATCATCAGTAAATCAACAGCCAAAAGAGATGAAAAATATAAGTTTGAAATTTATAAAGATGAACGCGTTCCCTACTATGTTTTGGTCTACCCAAATGACTTAAAAGCCAAAATCTATAAACTTCAAGGAAATGAGTACATTAAAGAGGGTGACTTTTCTTTAGAAACGTATGAATTTAATGATTTAGAATGCTCAGCCTCTATTAATTTTGAAGCTGTTTTTGCGAAATTTAGGTAGTACCAAAAAACCAAATTTTATCTTTCGTATTACTTTTCTTTTAAAGTCATTTTATTACGACGATATATTTTAGATTTTGTCTGAATTTCACACTTTTTAAGCAAATACGATTTATACCCATCATAAACCACCTCTTTGGCTTTAACTTGACTCTTGTTAATTTGACCCATCACGTCAAGCAGATAAACTTTTCCTCCTAAGACATATGCTTTTTTATATATTAAATTGGTCATCGACGTTTTAAACCTTCCTTCTGCATAATAGTTATTCTTTAACATATACTGCTTACGATTTAAGAGAAGTGATGGTGTATCTTTTTTTGAAAAGTTTTTTAAATGATATTTTGAAGTGAGTGTATAGTAAGACTTTTTTTTAGAAGCTTTTTGGGTAGGGATTATTTGGTAAGTTAAGTTTGTGTATTCTATTTTTGTTCCCCATACTGCTATGGGGATGTATAGTATAAAAAATATAAGGTATGTTTTCATTTTATTCCTTCATTTGAATACAATAAATTCAAAAACAACATCGCATCCGTAGGGTGTCATTTTAATGCACCGTGTTTAAATCTTCAAACATCCAAACCCAAAATTCCATTCCCATTCAAAAACCTTGTTTTTGTGGTGCAATGAATTGCATCCTACCAAAAATCAAAAATCTACTGTCCTGCTCTAACACACCGAACATAATTGTTATGGCTCTTATAGCTGTTGCCCTGAAGACCACTAGAGAAATAGACGCACCACGCATAGTAACTATAGTTAGCATAGGTAGTAGACGACCAGTAATAGTTAGACGCAGTGTTCTGAAAAACATCATCTATGCTTGGATTATACTCTCTGTCATCGACCAATGAAGTCAGTTCATTTAGGTTAGGTAGTCGCCAGTCTTCATGACCTCCTAGAGTTAAAGCTTCACAATTATCTATGGCAGATTGCCAATTCATTTGACTGCCTATACTATCGTCTTGCCACGCTAAACCTGTTGTACTGTCTGTTACTATGCCATTGGCATCTCTTGTAAAATCTGCTGTTAAAAGGCTACTAAGTCCTATCATAATCAAAAGGATTGTTCTCATCTAATTTTCCTACCTTGTTCATTAAATTAAAGCTGTTTGCGTGTTTATTATGCGACACAAATGAAGCTTGAACAGACAAAAAATTTTTTATCTCTTCACGACTCATTTTTCCCTTTTGGCTTTCATAGTTTCTTAAATAAGTAGCCTTTTTCTTCTTAAAATTATTGACCACTCTTTGACGTACTAGTGTGTAGTTAGGGCGAATGATATAACCCAAAAAGTCCAAGCCTTCACTATGTCGTTTAAGTTTACTGTCTTCTCGAAGCGTCAAATGAAGCTCTGTACTTAAGTAGTTTTCTATCTCTACTTTTAGCATCGCCAATCTCTCTTTACGCTCATCAAAAAGTACAAAATCATCAACATAACGAATGTATCTTTTTACCTTTAATTTTCGTTTTACAAAATTGTCAAAGTCATTCATGTAAACATTGGCAAAGAATTGACTTGTCAAGTTTCCTATGGGAAGTCCTCTACTTTTTGGTATCTTAAAAAGTGTTTTATGTTCAGGTAAAAGTGTCAGTTTTGACCTATCTCCTTTAAAATGATAATCTCTAGTTGGGTCATGAAAGAGTATTTTGTTAGTCAAATAAAGTACCGATGAGACATCTAAGTCTGAACCTATGACCTCTTTTTTAATTTTATCAAAAAGTATCATCTTGTTCAGATTATAGAAAAAACCTTTTATGTCAAGTTGTAAGTAATATCCTTTAAGTGTTTGGTTCATGTACCTTTTGGCTTGTTTTACAGCTTGATGTGTACCTCTTTTTTGACGATTATTATAGACATCATGTATGAACTTTCTCTCAAAGAGAGGCTCTAGCTCATTGACCAAAATATGATGCACCACTCGGTCTCTAAAATCTGCAGCAAAAACCTCTCTAAGTTTGGGTGAAGAGGTCAAAAAACAGAGTGAACGTCCTATCTTGTAATTGTAGGTTGAAAGTTCATACTGTAAATTCCAAAGATTTGTTATCAAATCACGCTCAAATAGTAGTTGATTGAAGGTATTTCGTTTTGTTTTTCTACATGCCATATAGGCTTTGTATATATTTTGAAATGAAAACATTTTTTCTTCTTTCTTTTTTTGGTGTATTGAATTGCACCGTATTTAAATGTTCAAACCCAAATTCCGTTTCCATTCAAAAATCTTGTTTTTGTGGTGCAATGAATTGCACCCTACTCTCCTGCTCTAACACACCGAACATAATTGTTATTGTTCTTATTGTTGTTGTTCTGATTACCACTATTGAAATTGACGTTCCACGCATTGTTACTATTGTTAGCATAGGTAGTAGACGACCAGTAATTGTTAGACGCAAAAATAAGTGTTCTATTTATGCTATTGTTTGCAGAAATGCCACAAATATAGACTTCTATGCACTTTGGCAAGAACACCACACAGTAAAGTTGCACACTATCTAAAGAACCATTCATTTAGATACTCGGGCAGAATTTAGCCATGCTTGTGCTTGTCTACAAACATTTACGGTCAACATTGAACCATGTTCAAACTGCTTAAAGCTTTTAAACGCCTTTATCTCTTTGGCAAGGTATAAAATAGCTTTGGTCTCTTCACATTTTTCTATAAGTTTTTGCAACAACAGCACTCTATTCTCTTTATTACTATTTGCCTTAGAGACAAAATAGAACATCTCTCTTGTAGATGCTCTTAATTCAGAACCGATACCATATTTATGATACTTCTCTTGGTTCTTAACAATGGTATCAATATAGACACAAAGGTCTAATGCCGATTTAAATATTGGTAAATTCTGATTCATTGTTCTCTTTCAAAAATCAAAACTGCTACTGTCCTGCTCTAACACACCGAACATAATAGCCATTGCCCTTACCGTCGTAGTTCTGATTACCACTATAGAAATAGACGCTCCACGCAAGGTTACTACGGTTAGCATAGGTAGTCGACGACCAGTAATAGTCAGACATAGTATTTACAAAAGTACTATTGATGGCAGGGGAATATCGTCCATAGTCAGCTAAACCTTGTAACTCTTTACGTGTTGGCAACCTCCAATCTTCAAACCCACCCATGACCAGCTCATCACAATAGGTGGTTGCTGTATCGCCTGTGGTGTCAAAACAGGCTGGGTCACTTGTATTGTTGCGACATGTATCATAGTTGGCATCCGTTAACCACTGTTTTTGTACCGATGCCACGGCAGCATCATCTTGCCACATGAGTCCTGTTAGGTTATCGGTTACCACCTCATTGTCGTCATCTCGTGTGTAGCTTGAGGTGGTTCCTTTTTGGTAGTGACCATCATCTCTTTGTGTGCCGTCAGCTACTTCGTTTCCACTTTCATCATAACTTATGGTTTGTCCTGTTTTTTTCACAGAAGAGGTAGCCACAACTGTCTCTTCTCGATTTATAGAAAAACTCAACGCCAAACTCTCATTACCTTGTGCATCTCTAAGCGTAATGCTAAAGTTATTGTCTCCTGTGTTTAGGTTTAATGTTACCAACACTCGACCATCAGCCCCCACTGTTGCCACCTCTACTCCATTGACATAAACAGCACTGCCTATTTCACCATTGACTTCGACGGTTGTGTTGCTGTCTGTGGTGGTAGTTGGTGGAGTGGTTGTTAGGGTTGGGACTGATGGTAGGGTGGTGTCATTGTTGTCTACTCTATTGTCTGTAATGTTTAAATCAAAAGTTCCTACTGTAGCATTACTAAAAGTTGTTGCTTCAATGGTATAATTACCTGCTGGTAAAAGAAGCTCTTCTAATTTAGAGTTGTATCCATCTCCTCCATCATCATCGCTATACAACCTACTTCCATTTTCATCCAACAAATAAAGATAGGTATCAAAAGATGCTGTCATATTGACTGTAATATTTCGTTCATCATTTGTTTGGAAAGTATAATATCTTGCATACTTACCACTTCTTTGTGTTGAAGCAATGAACTCTGTAATATTTTGGTCATTCAAGACAATATCCAAGGTATCAAAAATCTCAAAGCTTACCGACTCACTTAGCGTTCCGTCTGCATGTTTTAATTGCAACAGATAAACACTGCTTCCATCTCGTTCGAGTGTCACTTCTACAGCACTGCTACCCAATACTGTACTACTTTCCACCCCATTAATCACCAATAAATCTCCATCATCACCTTGAACCCCAAAGGTAATGTTACTCTCATTACTGTAAATAGGAGTTGTGAGCAGTATGGGTTTATTTATGTCCAATACAGAAATATTGATATCTACTCCATCACTCTCTCCTGCGTCATTAGACGCATACGCTCTTAATGCATACGATGTTGTGGTCTCATAATCTATCTCTGCTCCACTTGCCACATAGATATAACCACTGTTATCTATATCAAAGTTTGCATCTCCTTCAAGTCTAAAGGACGTTATATCACTGTCACCGTTACTATTTGTATATACTTGACCTAGACGATAATTTTCTAATGTGTTTTCTACAACTGAAAAGGTTGAATGACTCAATGTAGGTCTAACATCTGGTCTGTCTTCAATATTAACCACAATCCCTTGACTCACCGTTTGTGTTCCATCTGTTACTGATATGGTAATACTATAAGCATTATCACCATTACTATCTGTAGGGTTTTCAAAGTTTGGTACGCCTATAAAACTTAATGCTCCTGTTGTACTATTAATACTAAAGAGTGCTGCATCTTCTCCTGATAAACTGTAGGTTAAACTATCACCATCTGGGTCTGTGGCTGTTATGCTTCCTATACTGCTATTGTTTTCTGGAGTATTGAAACCTTTTGTCACTCCATACCATGCAATGGTATTATCATTTGCAGAAGCTGAAAGAATATCAACTCTTCCATCTCTATTTATATCATTTACACTTACGGAAATAGCTCCATAAACATTTTCAGCAATAAGATGTTCAGTAAATACTTCTGTTCCATTATTTTCATACCAAAAAACTCTATCATTATCATCTTCTGCTGTAACAATATCCATAAAACCATCACCATTAACATCAGCTAATTTTACAGACTCTGCTTCTATGTTTGCAACTGTTATAGCACTAAAACTTTGATTTCCATCATTTATAAACAAAATAACAGCATCAGGACTACCATCTGATCCTACTACAAGGTCAATATATCCATCTCTATTAATATCCCCTACATCTAGTGCTGTTAATCCATTTAAACTGGTTGATATACTATGCTCTAAGAAAGATGTTGTTCCATTATTTTCATACCATAAAATCTTATCATCATTATACGTCAATGCTACAATATCTTTATCTCCATCACTGTCTATATCAATTGCTTTAACCGAATTAGCACCATATGCATTGACCGATAAATTATGTTCAACAAAGTTTTGAGTTCCACTATTTTCATACCATATCACTCTATTATCTGCTGTAGCGACAATATCTATATCTCCATCAGCATCTATGTCTTCAACTTGTATAGAATTGGCACCATATGCATTCACCGATATATTACGTTCAATAAAACTCTGACTTCCATTATTCTCATACCATAAAACTGAATCCTCTGCTGTAATAGATACATCTATATCGCCATCAGAATCTATGTCTTTGGCTTGAATAGAATTAGCCCCTGTAATAGTTTCACTAATCATATGCTCTTCAAAACTTGATGTTCCATTATTTTCATACCATAAGACTCTATTATAAGCTATAGCCAATACATCTATATCTCCATCACTGTCCATATCTATAGAATAGACTGCCCGAGCATCACTTACATCGGTCGAAATAGTATGTGTTTCAAACATAGAACTCATAGAATTAACATCAAATGCAGGTGCTTGATTTGTTGCATTTCTAAGCACCACAAAACTCAACGCCGAACTCTCATTACCTTGTGCATCTCTAAGCGTAATGCTAAAGTTATTGTCTCCTGTGTTTAGGTTTAATGTTACCAACACTCGACCATCAGCACCTACTGTTGCCACCTCTACTCCATTGACATAAACAGCACTGCCTACTTCTCCGTTGACTTCGACGGTTGTGTTGCTGTCTGTGGTGGTAGTTGGTGGAGTGGTTGTTAGGGTTGGAGGTGTTGGAGATAAATTATCTGCAATTGTTGTCACATCAATGAAAGTATTCCCATTAATAATTATTGCATCAGAAACCCCAACTAAACTACCATTTACATCATAAATACCTACTACCAAAGCATGAGTTTGATACGTTCCTTGAACCATCATTAAAGGGCTATTGCTACCATTAACCCTCACCACAATACCTACATGATTAGATTGATCATTGGCTGTTTCATTATAATCAGCATAAAGCCTAACATTATAGCCATTATGCATTGTCTCAACAGTATCACCACTATTGTTAATCGTCTGATAATCAAAACCGATGGGAAGCGTTAATCCCCGTTTAGAAACAAACGCTGTTCCCATCTCTCCTTTTACCCAATAGCCCACACCCAACTCTAATCCATCTAAGTTTGAATAAGCTTCAAAGGCTCCAGTATATTGAGTTTGTCCATCTTGGTTTTGCATTTCACTGAAGTTTGTCATGTTAATGTCAGTTCTAGAAATGTTTTCACAAGAACCCAAAAGATTCCAACCCGTTCTACGCAAAGAAACGGTCAATCTATTTTTTGCATGACCACTCTCAAAACTGTCTCCTGCCGTTCCCTTAACCCAATAAGCATATCCTGCTTCTAATGTTTCTAAATTAGAATACGCTGCAAAGGCTCCTGTATAAATGGTTTGTCCATCTTGGCTTTGAATTTCATCTATACCTGTCATATTTATATCTGCCCTAGATATATCTTGACAAACAGCAATAAGATTCCAACCTGTTCGTTTCAGTTCCGTAGCATTTCCAAATAGTGTTGTTCCAATAAACAACACTACCAACAACAATAATTTAAAGCGTTGACGATACATAATTTTCCCTTTTTATGTCAGAATGTATGTAAACCAATTTTATTAATTTTAAACATTTTATAAAATTAGTTTTAATGGTTAAGAATAACACACATCATATTTATTTTTTCAGGGATTTACTTAAAGAAAAAGTAATTTAAAGCAAAATTAGGATTTATCCTAAAAAGTTAAACTTTATAAAATATTTTAAAGTATCACAAAGTTTAACATCTAGTTTAATTTACACTATTCACCGTCACATTAAAACAAGGTGCTGCAATATTATTGTCATCTGAAATATCCAGCAGATACGAACCTGTGGTTAAATTTAAAGTTGTCTCTTCGACTCCTATATCAGGACTCTTAGCACTTCCCATATAGGTATGTGGAGATGCTTTATAAACTTGAAAATCAGGGTCACTATCAGTACCATTACTTTGTGCTACGCTAATGGTATAACGTGCACTGTTGGAGACAATAAACTTAATGTATTTTCGGTTGTTTAACTTATTATAACTTCCATAACCATTTTTAGTACAGACATTAACCATTTCACCCACGGTTAAGTCTGTATACAACGGGGTTTCACTTACAAGATTGCTGCGTCCCGATCCATAACTATCAGTAATGGTCGCCATATTTTCAGATGAGACCATACTGTCAACCATTGCACTTTCATCTGGATTTGCCAATTTAAACTCCGTAATAAATGAAAATATACTGGTAAATGCTTCGGTGTTTTTTTGAGCGTCAATAAACACATCGTGTAGTGCTGAAAAACCTAAAGAGAGCTGATCTTCTCCATCATCATCACTGTCATAAAGGTCATATAAAATACGTTGAATGGAAGCTTCACTAAACCAACCTGGGTTATCTTTGGTCTCACTCTCGATGTTCATGTACCATCCATTTGATGAGCCACTGTAGCTAAAAGTATCAAAATAGATTGGGTCATCGCTTACGATGGCTGACATGGCATTACCAAATCCTTCACCAAATGCTACACGAATGTCTAAATGATCTCCAGCACCATGTGCACCACCAATGCTATCCGTTCGTGAAAATTTATCTTCATAGTAGTGACCCCATTCATGCGTGACGACATGGTCATCATACTCATCACTGTCTCCATTTTGATCACCCTGTAACATGATGTTGTCAATACCATCATAATAGGTACCACTCTCTATATTATTAACAGACCAGTTCATTTTTAGTGCAGGGAAGACAACGCTACTGTCCACAGAGTAAACTTTTTGCATCGCAGTATAAACCGAATCGAGTATCGCAAAGGGAGGTGAACTTTTGTTACTTGAAGAAGCAGTAAGATTTCGAATACTGTTGTTTGAACCCGTTGTTTCCATATTTCCTTCGATGACATAAAGTACACCATTATTGTAGTTGTCAATGACTTTTACATCCCATGTAGCGTTTTTAAACATTTTTGCATAAACACGAATTTTAATATTCTGATTGTTTGGAAGATTTGCTAAAAGATACTCACCATTATCATCTGTTGTGGTTGTGGCTACTACACTGTTATTGATATCGATTGCTTCAACAACAACCTGCCGTGCATTTTCTTGAGTTATATTGTTATAGTCTAAACCTATATGGTTACTGTTTACATGGATTCGATCATAAGTTACTTTTCCGGAGATAGAAACCTTTTCATTCGTAGGTGGAGTCCCAGTTGTTCCATTATTATCAATAGGAGGGAGTGTGCTTAATGCTCTGTTGGACGTAAAGAGTGTTCCTTGAACACCTTTTATCCAATACCCATAGCCAAAATCTAAACTGTTTAAATTAGAATAATTGGAAAAATCTCCTGTATAAATGGTTGCACCGTCTTGACGCTGTATCTCTTCAAGATATGTCATATTCACATCAGTACTTGAAATGTTTTCACATGAAGCCATGAGGTTCCAACCATCTCTATTTAATGGTTTTTCTAATCTATTGAGAGACTCTCCTGAATTAAAAACAGTGCCCACTTCACCTTTAACCCAATATCCGTACCCGGCATGTAAAGTCTCTAAATTGGAATAACTTGCAAAATCTCCTGTATAGATAGATTGTCCTTCTTGACTTTGAATCTCCTCAATACCGGTCATATTGATGTCTGCCCTAGAGATATCTTGACAAACAGCCATAAGATTCCAACCTGTCCGTTTTAACTGAGTGGCTTCTAAAACGAATGTACCGGCAAACAAGAAAAAAAATATAATAGAGAAGTGTTTCACAAAAAACCTTTTGTTTATAATTTAATTATAAATTATAACTTTTTCAGATTAACATAACTCTATTTTATTTTAAAATCTTTAATTATATTAAATATCTGATACACTACAAAAAATTAAGGAAATTCTTTATGTACAAAGCCATTACTTCTAAACATTATGCTCTCTTCATTTTGTTTATTGTTACTGCTCTACTTTTGCCACTGATTCACACCACTCTCTTTAGACATCCTTTTGATGCTCCAAAATTTGCACTTTATGACATCGTGACTTCTTTGATTACCATCTATTATTTTTATTACAAAAAAGAGTTTAATTTTTCTCTTTTATCCTTGCTTTATTCTGTACTTATACTTTTTATACTACTCTCATTCTTTCAAAGCAGCAATATCGGCTACTCTTTTGAGTTTATGTTTCGATTTTTTAATACCGTTATTTTAATTGCGTTTATCTATGATTTTCTTTATTATAAAAAAGTAACACTTCAACAGCTTGAAAACCTTATACTCTTGTCAGCGTTTTTATTTTCAATTTATTATCTTTATGGAACTCAAGTTATAAATATTTTCAGATCAAACTCTTCCTTTTCTCCAATCGGTCATATTAATTATACAGCCCATGTTTTAAACATTTGGATTCCACTTTTACTACTTAATTTTTTTATACAAAAGAACAAACTTTTAAAATACACATCACTAATTCTTATGATTTTTTTAGTCGACATTCTCATTATCTCAGGTTCACGAGGTTCTATACTTGGTTTGATTTTATCAGAAATTATTATTGTACTATTTGTATTTATAAAACATAAAAAAATTCAACTCTATCCTAGTATTAGCTTTGCACTTATTGGCCTCTTTTTTATGCATCAAAGTTTTGCTCCTACACATATTCAGCAGATAACGAAGAAGCTTGAAAGATACAGTACAGTCACCCATCCTATAGAAACAACCAATAAAAAAACTCCAAAAAACAGTCTGAATCATCTATCTTCTAACAGAGTAAATATCTACAACAATACCATCGATATGATTATCGATAATCCATGGGGAGTAGGAGCAGGAAACTATGAATACATTCACCCTCTCTATGCCAAAGTAGGAACCCCCTATGCAACCCCCTATGTCAATGAAAAACAAGTATTTACCAACCCTCACAACATTATTTTAAAATTTACTTCTGAATTGGGTTGGATAGGAGGTCTTCTTTTTATATTCATACTAATCATTTTAACAAGAATGGTTATTATTACACTTCTAAAAGGAGAGCAACTGGACTATTTAATTGCGATTGCATTTGGAGCTACCCTTTTTCACTCTATGTTAAGTGCTGTATTTCTAACACCCACCAATCTTTTTTTCTCTACGTTACTTTTTGCGATACTCCTCTATCGTTACCATTCATTAACTTCAAGTAAAATATTTTTTAAACTGAAAAAAATGTGTTGTAAATCTTTTTTAATCTTTATTCCTCTGTTTTTTATACTCTTTTATATGTCAAAATATTACAGTACCCAATTTACAACCCAACGAAATTTTAACTATCTTCAAAAAGCACTAAAGTTCAATCCTTATAATGAATCAGCCCTCTTAAAACGTGCCCAATTTGAAGCCTATGCCAACCATAACTATCCATTAGCCATACATTACTTAGATAATTTTCTCGAACTCTACCCTTACAATATTAATGCACATATTAAAAAAGCAACCTTTCAGTACCGAATAAAACAGTACGACCAAGCTCTTAAAACCATTGATAAATTATTGATTTTTGATAAGACAAATAAGAAGATATTGGATTTGAAGAAGAGGATTTTAACGTTGAAGAAAAAGTAAGAGTAGTATTAAAAAAACACTCCTCTAGTAGAGAAGTGTTCTAAAGATTTAGTTTTCAGCTTAAGGATTATAAGGGTCAACTCCATCATTTGCATAAGGGTCTGATTCATTACCAGTAATATTAACCCAAACATAACTCCATGTTTGATTATATGTTGTATTATCTGTTCCTACAACTTGAATAAAAAAACTTTCACTATATTCTAAAGTTCTGGCATCTATCGTTATACTTTGATTTGTCTCATCAAGTGTTACAAAATCAGGTGCATACTCCAATCGAAGCGTATCCACATTTCTTGTGGTATAAGCAATGGTTCTGACTTCGCCTACATTCATATTGATATTGTTTTCATCAAAATAAATATGTGCTGATGCATTATAATTATCCAACTGTAGCTGTGCACTATCTCTATCACGATAAGTTTGTATTCCATTATGTATGGTTTGATTATTATCATCTAAATTTTCATAGTCAAAGTACATAGAATCACTATCAACATACCGAAGTATTATAACCTCATTCGCCCCAATATACAATCTATCTCCAAAAGTGGCTATTGTCTCTGTTGTTTCTCTGGTAATACTGCTAAACTCTTCATTAAACACCATTTCATCTATTCTATTTTCAGAATAATTTGGAATATACAATGTCTGACCAGCCAGTAATGTACCTAAATAACTATATACCTCTTCTTGACTAGCAAAGAGTATAAATTGTCCTTCTGGAAATGTCAAAGTAAGATTACCATCATTATAATAAGTATAGATATATACATTTAGAGGCTGAGTAGAATCTCCATATAAGTCAATAGAAAAGTTCATTACATCATCATAAACAAGGTTACTTCCTTCAATTCTTATATCTGTCGTACCACTAGCATTAGCTCCCTCAACATCTTGCCAATTTATAGTTGAAAGATTATCATCAAATGTTAACTCTCTAATAACTTTCGTTCCATTCTCATCTACATAAGGTAAGTAATAGGTCTTTCCTGCCAGTTTGTTTCTTAATCTGCTTGCTTCGTCAACATAAACATAAACATATAAATACTCCGATATTTCATAACCTGTTTCATTATCTATTCCAACCAAATACATATCAAATGATTGACTATACTGCACATTTGTTGTATCAATTATAATGCTGTTATTTGTCTCATCAAGCGTTATAAAATCTGGTGCATTCTCTAATCGAATAGTGTCTAGATTTCTTGTGCTATAAGCAATGGTTCTAACTTCACCTGCATTCATGTTAACATTATTTTCAGAAAGATAAATATGTGGTTGTGAATTATAATAATCCAACTGTTCTTGAGCATTATCTCTATTGGTATATGTTTCTATAGTTTCATATACCGTTTGATTATGCTCATTTAAACCTTGATAATCAAAGTACATATAATCATCACTGACGTAGCGAAGTATCATTACTCCATTTGCTTCCATATAGAGTCTGTCCCCAAAAGCGACTATTGAATCGGTTGTTCCACTAGTAATAGTCGTAAACCCTTCATTAAATACCACTTCATCTATTCTATTTTCAGAATAATTTGGGATATAGTATGTGTTACCTGCAAGTAGCGTACTTAAATAGGTATGTACCTCTTCTTGACTACCAAAGAGTTTAAATGCACCTTCTGGTAAATCAATATTAGAACCATTATAATAATTTCGATAAATATAAGCATTTAATGGTTGAGTTTCATTATTATCATTAGCATATAGGTCGATAGAAAAATTTATCTCTCCGTCAAAAATCAATCTGTTACCTTCAGACTCAGTATAATCAAATGTTATCTGACTTGTTCCTCCTGAACTTCCTCCCTCTACTTCTTGCCAAATTAAAGTTGAAAGATTATTATCAAAATTTAACTCGGTAATCACCTTCGTTCCATTTTCATCTTCGTATGGTAAATAATAGGTCTTTCCTGCCAATTTGTTTCTCAAACTTGAATATGGATCTACCATTGGAGAGAGAGTTAAATCAAACAAACCCTCTGTATATTGAGAAAAACTTGTCACCTCTATCGTATAGTCACCTACAGGCAATACCCTATTAATACGAGAATTATATCCTTCACCACCATCATCATCCGACTCAATTACATTTCCATCTCTTCCATTACCTTCTAATAGATATAAATAGGTATCAAAACTTGACATTAAATCTATGGTTACATTTCTTTCATCCTCAATATTAAAGGTATAGTATTGGGCGTATGCACTATCTCTATGTACTGATATAGATTTATTCGTTAAGTCCTTATTTAGTAATCCTGTATAAAGGTCATCAGAAACTTGGAAACTTTCTGTTTCACTCAATGTTCCATCACTCTTTTGTAATTGTAAATTATAAACAATACTACTATTATTCTCTAAAGAGACATCTAAAACTTGGTAATCACTGGTAAACGTGTAATTTGTCTCCATACCATTAACAATTAATACATCTCCACTATTACCTTGTACTTTCACGATAATATTACTATCGTCACTATAAAGTGGTGTTGTGATTAATAAACCATTACCCCTATACGGATCGGTTCCCCCTCCTGGGTTATATGGATCAACTCCTCCAGGATTATATGGATCCACTCCTCCAGGGTTATACGGATCAGTTCCCCCTTCAGGATTATATGGATCGGTGCCCCCTCCAGGATTATATGGATCAACTCCTCCAGAGTTATACGGATCAGTTCCCCCTTCAGGATTATACGGATCAGTTCCTCCTCCATCATTGTACGGATCTTCTATCACCAATTCAATCAAAGTAACCGGTGCAATACTGTCAACAGTGATATTATCAGAAACAGCTACCAATTTACCCAAAGAATTATAGAGAGCTACCACTATTTCATGACCTTTATAGGTTCCTTGAATCTGTATAATAGGTAGGCTGTTTCCATTAACAGTAATACCTATCCCTGTATGATTCTGTTGATCATCTGCCACTTCTTGATAATTTGCATATACTTTAACAACATAAGCTTCATAGTTTGTTTCAATAATCGTACCTAAATTGTTAATGGTCTGATAATCAAATCCAACTGGTATACTTAAACCTCTTTTTGAAGTAAACAGTACTCCTTGATTTCCTTTAACCCAATATCCATACCCTGCCTCTAAAGTATCTAAATTTGAATAAGCTTCAAAAGCTCCTGTGTAAATAGTATGACCATTTTGACTTTGAAGCTCTACAAAGTGTGTCATGTTAATATCGGCTCTTGGAATTTCCTCACAAGATGCCATAAGATTCCAACCATTTCTATTTAGTGGTCTCTCCAATCTATTTCGAGATTCCCCTGAATTAAAACTTATACCCACTTCACCTTTTACCCAATAACCATACCCTGCTTGTAAGGTATTTAAATTAGAATAAGCTGCAAAATCTCCCGTATAAATGGTCTCACCATTTTGGCTCTGTATCTCTTCTATTCCATTCATATCAACTTGGCTTCTATTCATATCTTCACAAACAGATATAAGATTCCAACCACTTCTTTGTAACTCTGTCGCATTTCCAAACAGTGTCGTCATAATTAATAATACTACTAATAATCCCTTTTTCATAACAATTGTCTCCAAATTTACTTAAGTGTTAGATACTTAGTTCTACAACAACCACTGGGACATCGGTCACTTCTATTGCATCTGAAACAGCAACTTGTTCACCTTTTTCATTCTCTACTGCTACAACTATCTCTTTATTCAAGTAAGATATCTGTATCGGCATAACTTCACTGGCTTTACCGTTGATCGTTACCACTACCCCTTTATGCATACTTTTAGGGTCTGCTACCTCTTCTGTGGTCGAGTAAATCTTAATCGTGTAATTGTCCATTGTACCTTCTACGGCTAATCCTCTGTTATTAATGACCTTATAATTGTACGTCGTTGGTACCGTTACACTGTTTTGAGCTGTTTCTGTTGATGCAGTATCTCCTCCTCCACATCCGACAAGTAGTAGTGAAATTCCTAAGATTTTGAGCCATTGTTGTGTTTTCATGATTTTTCCTTTTGAGTAAGTTTTTAAAATTTTGTATATAGAATAACATAGATAAGGTATGATTATTTGGAATTTATAGAAGAAATTTGATAAATTTTATAATAAATACAGTTTAGATAAAAATACTAAACCATATTTAATTAATACTGTTTTTAACTTAAAATAACAGGGCTATTTAAATTTAAGATTCATACTTTTTTACCTACTCCCCTCCACAACTCAAATTATCTATCACTCCAAAATCAATACTGATACTTGCAACATCAAAAACTTTTTCTGTCCCAATTCCAACCAACGTACCGGCACGATAAACCTTGACCACAAACCGACTACCATTACTATAGTTTGAGTTTAGTTTTAATAAAGCATTGGTACTCGCTCCATCTACAATTCCATAAAAGGCATTGGTACTCATGGAAGTCTCTGCTACTTCACTGTCTGTTGTGGCAGTAACGGTGAAGCCGTTAAAAAGTTTTGAGACATCTTTTAACATGTTGTCTTTGGCTATTATAAAATTTGGAAACGTGTCTGTTACTTCAGTACAACTACCATTACCTCGATAAGCATTGAAAAGTGTTCCAGCATCACCTTTGACCCAGTAACCATACCCTGATACTAAGCCATCAAGATTTGAAAAATCAGCATAAACTCCGGTATAAATAGTATCACCGTTTTGACTCTGTATCTCTTCTATATTTGTCATATTTATGTCGGCTTTTGCACGATCTTCACAAGATGCCATTAAGTTCCAACCATTTCTTAAAAGAGACTTTTCCAATCTGTTTTGTGCCACACCACTTGCAAAGTTTACTCCTTTAACTCCCTTTACCCAATACCCGTACCCTGATGCTAAGGCATCAAGATTTGAAAAATCGGCATACGCTCCTGTATAAATCGTGTGACCATCTTGACGCTGTATCTCTTCTATATTTGTCATGTCAATATCAGACCGATTCATGTCTTGGCATACAGAAATTAGATTCCAACCATCCCTTTTTAACTCCGTGGCTGTACTTGATAGTGTCATAAAAATAAGTGAGATTAATAGCAGTGTTTTTTTCATGGGAACCTTCCTTTTTTTAATTTCAAAGAATAACATATCTAAGCTATACATATTTAAGACTTTTAGTAATAAATAGATAAACTCTACAATAAAAAATATTTATATTGAAAAAATCAACTTTTTTTAATATTTTATCACTAAAAGGAAATCTATGAAAAGACATTTTTGGCTAAAACTACTCTCATCTTCTTTACTGATAATAACAGGATGTGGGAACAACTCTGCTACAACTTCAAGCGATAAAGTTGGCTATTTAATTGATGCTGCAGTGCAGGGTGTTGAGTATAGATGTGGAGATAAAATAGACTTAACAGCAAGTGATGGAAAGTTTATTTGTCCCACGCTACCTGTATCATTTTTCATTGGTTCTTTAAACTTGGGTTCTATTTCAGACATACCAACAGACACAAAAGTCTTCCCACAAGATATTATTGGGGTTGGTCGAGATAAACTCAACAATAGTGAAGTACTTAAATTAGCAACCTTATTACAGTCCTTAGACAGTGATAACAATGCAAGTAACGGTATTACTATTACCTCAGCCTTACGCAATAGTTTTAATCAAGAAAATGAGACTGTTTTAACAAATGTAACATTAGAAGAGCTACAACAACTGTATCCTACACTTCATTTGGTTAATGAGACTGAAGCCATGGAACACCTTACAACGTCGACAAATAGTGGAGGTAACACAACATCCAATGAACTCAATACAACAACACCCACTGCAAATATGGATACAACCAATGAAGAGACGACAACACTAAAACTTCCAGAAGGGTACAACTATAGAATGATTAACAATCAAGGTATTGCTGTAGAGAGTAAACTAGACAACTATACTATTAAATTGTATAGTAACTATAATGAGACCATAAGCCCTCAAAGCCGTCATAGTGGTGTTGTGGTAAAAATAAATGAAGAAGTAGGTGAAAACATCGCCATTCAAGCCACCTATCTTGGGAAATCCATGGTAGTTGCTGTTTATAATGAAAGAAATGAATTGGTTATCGTGTCTGATATTATTGAGGTTATAGATGTACCTGTTATTGTGGTTACTCTCTCAAAGTAAGGAAGATTCACTTCCTTACTTTATTGGGTTAAAGACTAGAAAGTAAGTGAAATTGGAGTATTCCCATTCACCGTTGTTTCTACTGAAACAGCTACACGCCGACCACTGTTATCATAAACAGCCAAGACAACATTATGTGTTTCATAACTGTTCTGAATTTGAAGTAAAGCATTTTGCCCATTAACAGAAATCATTATTCCTACATGATTGGCTTGATCATTTGCAGCAATATCAATATTGGAATGTAGCCGTAGAGTATATAAATTACCTTCTAGCTCAATCTCTGTTTCTACAGCAGTTCCAAGGTTATTAATGACAGAATATTCAAACCCATTAGGAAGAGGAATATCGGATACTGTTCCACCTCCATTGGAGTTAGCAAACGAAGATACAAAATTTAAAAATTGATCTTTTCCTGCTTCATTAAACCATAAGAACTCCTCTTCTTCTCCTGCTCGTTGATACTCTCCACGTACAATACGTGTTTCTGAATCAACACTTACCTCTTTAAATACATCGGCATGGTATCCCAACTCCATATTTGGAGAGACAACCAAAATATTATCGGCATTAATTACCCATGTACCGGCATTTGCATTTGTGATGTCACCATTTTGATTAACCTCTATAAGTGTACCACTTGTTCCATTGCTCCCTTGAGCAAATGAAATGCCTCCTTCATTGCCCTCTTTGGACATAAACCAAGATCCACCTTGTTGATGTTCGATGAACTCTGCCAAAGATAAATAGAACTCATTAGCTGTATTTCCATGAGAATACTCATAGTTTTGTTCATCATAAAAGTTTATCTTGTCTTGTAACTGTTTATAGATAAAGCGATACGCTTGTACACCTGCACCAAATATATCATAACCTGCTATTTCATTTAAAACCGTCGTATCACTAAACGCTCCAACATATTTAATCTTAAAGTCATCTACACCATCACCATCTTCATCAATAATCATCTCTCCATTATCTAAAAGATAAGGAATATTTTCAGGAGTACTCCATGTTGGATTATTTGGGTCATCTAAATTTAATTTTGAGATATCCACGGTTAACGTATTTATCGTAAATCGTTCTACTTCAAGTTCATTACCCTTATTGTAGGTTGAAAAATGTAAATCATACATTGCTGTTCCGGCCATAGGGGTAGGGTCTACTGTTGCATTGGCATCGTATGAACCACTTGCAACATTATGAGAAAACTCCATATTCACAGCAGGTGTTTCTGAGACCACTTCTATATGAAGATTTTGATTATCCCGTGCACCTTCACTGTCTTCTACATAAACAGTTACATCATAAGTACCCTCATCTCCGGCAATAGGACTAACCGTTATGGTAGTACCATTTAAAGTTACAAAATTTGGCACTTGATCTTCAAAACAAGAGTAACACTCTATTCCATAAGTTAAAGCTGTACCATCTTCAGTATCATTGGCATCAATTTGAACTTCTGCTGTTGAACCATCAACAATATTTAAACGAACATAATCTTGATTTAAACTCATAGTCGGAAGCTGATTATCGCCACCACTTCCACTTAAATAAGCATCTGCATCTGCTTCCAAATCAAAAAAGTGTCGCTCACCATAATACGTTGCTTGACCTAAACCTAAGAACATATCAGTAATCATAACAGCTGAAGAAGTTCCATTTTTCTTAAAGAGATACAACTCTTCACCATTAATCTGTACAGCCACATGAAGTACACCACTGTCATTAACATCATAAGCAACTGTATTTAGCAATTGATAGGATGTACCATCATAAGTATAAAATGCTCGTGTATCTGCTGCAAACTCTACTTTTGATTTAAATGAAGGTTGTCCATCTTTATGCGTTACTGTATAAAATGTTTTATTTTGAACATCCGTTAAAGTAAATCCATTGTTTTGTGGCGTATTATCCCACACTAAATCTACAGTTGTTATAGGGGCAACTGCATCAACTGTCGTTGGAATTGATACAGAAACCAATCTTCCTATTGAATCATAAAGAGCAGCTACTATTTGCTGACTTCTATAGCTATTTTGAATATTAATAGTAGGTGTATTCTCCCCATTAAGTCTTGTAACCACACCTGTATGATTTAACTGGTCATTGGCTCCTTCTATATAGTTGGCATAAAGTTGAATTTCATATCCATCAACTTGTGAACTTACATATTCACCTAAATTGTTAATCACTCTATAGTTAAATCCTACTGGAAGCGTAACATCGTTAGTACCTCCTGAATTAGGATTTGTAGCATCAAATGTTGGGTAATTAACACTTGAGTATCTGATACCAAATGGTCCACTAAATGGAATAGTATCTGAAAAAATTTCTGTAGCTAAAGTATTTGTATTGACTCTAGCAACAGAGGCTTGATTGTATAGAGTTACATACAACATCTCATCAAGATACAGCAATCCTCTAGGTTGACTTCCTGGATTACTATACACAGTGGTTACATTTAGATTACTGTCAACTTTAAATACCTCTCCCGTTTCATAACTAGAGATATAAAGAGAACCAGCAAAGTCACTTACTAAACCACCTTGTGTACCATTAACGTAAGCATTCATAGATTTATATAAAGAATTTGATGGATTTACAGCTGTAGTAGTACTAACATTGACTTCATAAATATCATTTGAGAAGTCTGTAAAGTAGGCCATGTCACCATAAATCTCAACTGCTTGTGGTGTATTAAAATCTTCAGCGATTACTTGAATATCACTTGTATTATTTGGGTCTACTCTGACTATTGTTCCTGAACCTGCATTAGCAATTAATAAATAACCATAAGAATCCAAGACTAAAGCATTTGGATTACTTAAATAGGTTGAATCTATAGGCAATACCGATAGATTTCCATCTGCTAATAATCTATAAACTTGATTTCTATCATCAGAAATATACAGTGTTTGACTCAATGCATCTACTGCCAAACCAGAAGGTCCATTAAATCCATCTGCCAATAATGAAGCTGTACCATTTTCATCTACTTTAAAAATGGTTGTTCCACCACCTCCTCCATGTCCTTCATTGGCTACGTATAGATAACCATTAAAATCGTTAAAAGAAGCAACTGACGCCACTACATTAACTGTTCTCGTAGCTGTTCCAATATTTCCTGCTGTATCGGTTACTGTATAAGTTACCGTATAGATACCCACACTACTTGTATTGACACTTCCTGTAATTACGGCTGTAAGATTATAATCGATATTATCCGTTACCGTTGCATTTAATTCCGTATAAACTTCCCCTACTGTTACATTGATTTCTGCAGAACCATTTAATATGACTATTGGATTTTCAGTATCAATCACTGGAGCTGCAACTACATGAATGGTTCTCGTAGCTGTTCCAATATTTCCTGCTGTATCGGTTGCTGTATAAGTTACCGTATAGGTACCCACACTACTTGTATTGACACTTCCTGTAACTATGGCTGTAAGATTATGATCAATATTATCTGTTACCGTTGCATTTAATTCCGTATAAACTTCTCCTACTGTTACATTGACTTCGGCAGAACCATTTAATGTGACTATTGGATTTTCAGTATCCATCACTATGGTTGGTAAAGTTACGGTAAAGCTTTTAGTATCACTTGCACCTTTATCATCGGTAGCTGTTACTGTAATGGTAAATGTTCCACCAGATGAAGTTAGTCGTGTTAATGTAAGTTGGTTTCCATTAATACTTGCCGTTACACTTGCAGGATCTGAACTGTTTACATCAAAAGTAATATTGTCATCATCTGCATCGGTTGCGTTTACTTCAATAACCAATGTGGAAGCACCTTCTGCCATAATTTGATTGGAGATGGTGGTTAAGATAGGTGGAGTGTTTGTCGTATCATTCATCTCTATTACCATAGGAATCAACAATGGAAAATCATCATTCGAAACAGTTGTAACATCGGAAACAGCAATCAATTTTTCTTCACTATCGTAAACTGCAACAACAATACTTTTACCTTTATAGGTTGAAGCCATTGGAATTTCTGATGTTTCTTCACCATTAATTGATACAATAATTGATTTTTGTAACTCTTGACCAGTAATAGTTACATCTTCATTAGAGAAAAATTTAATCATGTAACCATTCAGTTCACTGAATGTACTAACCCTTTCTCCTCCTATTAATTCATTGGTATAAACAGGATAACTGTATGCACTAGGAATACTTATTCCATTTTTTGAAATAAAAGTTGTTCCAAGAGTTCCTTTTACCCAATAAGCATACCCTGATTCTAAAAGATTTAAACTAGAATATCTCTCATATGCACCTGTATAAATATTTTTTCCATCTAAAGATTGCATCTGCTCAAGACCTGTCATATTAACATCGGTTCGTGATCTCTCTTCACACATTCCGATAATATTCCAGCCTTCTCTGTTTAAAGAAATTTCTAATTTTCCAGAAGCCTCACCACTATTAAAATTTGTACCTAAACTACCTTTTATCCAATAACCATACCCAGCGACTAGAGTATTTAAACTTGAATATCTTTCGTATGCACCTGTATAAATATTTTTTCCATCCAATGACTGAATCTGTTCAACTCCTGTCATATCAATATCCGTTCTATTGGTATCTTGACAAACAGAAATTAAATTCCATCCTTCCCTCTTTAACTCTGTAGCATTTAAAGAGAGAGAGTACATCACTATTAGAAATAGCAAAATTTTATTTTTCATTATTTTTCCTTAATAGACTTAATTATTGACATCAATATCAACAATGATTAACGGTTGACTATCATCAATTGTAAGTACATCAGATGAATCAATAAGTTTATTATCCTTATACACAGTAACCACTATCGTTTCGTTAATATAACTACTTTGAATAGGTATCTCTTCTGCTATTTTATCTCCTATCTTAACTACCACTCCATAATGCCGACTTTGAGGGTCAGCATCAACTTCATGATTAGAAAAAATTTTAATAGTATAATCATCAAGTATACCTTCAGCAGCCAATCCTCTATTATTAATAACTTTATAACTATAATCACTCGGTACAGCTAGACTGTTTGTATCTACAGTTTGTGTTGATACATCAGAACCACCACACCCAATGAATGCAAAAGAAGCAACCAATAAGACTAAAATTTCTCTTTTCATTTATTCCATCCTTTATGCTTAAAAATAAAATTGAACCATAAAAAGTTATGGTTCAAAAGACTATAGATTAAACTCAACTAATATAGGGAAATCATTGTTTTCAACTATTATTTGTTCTGAATAAGCAATTAACTTTCCTTCAGTATCATAAACAGCAACCACAATTGTTTTACCTTTATACGTTGAAGCCATCGGTATCTCTGCTGACTCATCACCATTTATTGTAACAACAGCTGATTTTTGTAACTCTTGACCTGTAATTGCCACATCCTCATTAGAGAAAAATTTAATGGTATACTCATTTAATATGCCTGATGCCACTGTACGATCTGTTCCATTTAACTCATTAGTATAAACAGGGTTATTAAACCCTTCAGGTAACAGAACAGCATTTGCATTTAATCCATCCAATACAGCTTGTGCTTGCGTTTGATCAAAGTATACATACTCCAAATCATTTTCATTACAAGCAGGAACAGCTGTATTCGACCAACATAATGTCATATTGCTCTCTGTCTTATCAACAATAGTCAAATATGACAGTTCATTGTCAATACTATTAAAGAATACTACTTGCCCTCTATCGGTAATATTGTATTCAGCTTGCAACTCTGGAGCATCAACAACACCTACAATACCTCTTTGTGCTTGTAGATAAGATGTTGTAAACTCAAATGTTGCACCTTCCCAGAAGTGTTCACCTGTCGTTTCATTATGTTCAGGATAAACATTCCATACTCTACCGACACTATCCAACATCTCACTGGTAAATCTGAATTCAATACCCAATTGAGCATCAACCATTTTTTGTTTAATCACATCTATCGCAACAGCATTAAACATCTCAAATATCTCAGATGTACCGTTTCTATGCATTTCAGCACCTTGCCATACTTTGGTACCATTTCCATCATCGAACTCGGTGAACATGGTTGATTCATTACCATCTTCACTGGCATAACCATCAATTGTTGGGTAAACAATCAGCATATCATTACCATGTACTGTTTTAATTACCCAATAACCAGCATTTTCAGTAATAAGTGCCTGATTATTATCAAACTCTTGTAATACTCCAGCAGTTTCACTATTCGTACATCCAACAGGAACCAAACCAACGTTATAGCCTGCTGATTCTTTGGCTGTTATAAATTTCTGCTCACAAGTATCTGCCATAAATGCATCAAGCGTTGCATAATCACCACCTGTTGCATAATTCTGTCTTGGCTCCCAAATAGAATAATGCTCCCCATAACCTCTTGCATTCAAGGTATATTTTTGAGCACCTTCTGGCATGGTTACCATCAAGCCTGAAACATTAAGCTCTTGATTAGACAGATTGGTTACATTCGTTACTGCAATTCTTACATTTTCATCAACAATATCCATAAAATTATTATTGACTTCAACGGTTTTACCCATGACTGCTTCTGCCTCCCACTCACCATTGTTTGGATTTAAGAAATAAGAAGAACCTCTCTGCTTAAAGGTAGCATTTTCATCCAATTGATACTCTCTAAAGAAAATACGTGGATCTGTTGTCAAAGAGACATTATCATAACTGTAAACGTTAGTACAGTTACCATCTTGACACTGTTCATCTAGCCAAACTGAATAGAGTTCTGTAGGTAACAGTACAGGTAACGCCGTAATATTCGTATCATCAAATACCGTAATAGTAAAGCCTGAAAGTGATGTACTGTTCATATCATCCGTAACGGTAATAATAATCTCATCACTTGTTCCGATATCTTTAAACTCTGGAATACCTTTTAACTCTCCTGAGCTGGTATTAAACTCTAACCATGATGGTTGATTTTCAATAGTAAAGCTTAAGGTATTGTTAACATCAGCATCATTTGCTATTGGGGTAAAGCTGTACTCTGTTCCTACCGATACATTGGTATCTGGTGTTCCATCTATGGTTGGAGCATCATTTTTATCAATCACTTCAATAGAGAAATCTTGTGTATCTGTAGCATTTTGACTGTCTGTAACCGTTACTGTAATACTTGCATACGTACCAATATCACTGTTTGTTGGTGTACCTGTCAATTCTCCTGTAACACCATCAATACTCATCCAACTTGGTTGATTCGCAACAATAGCAAACGTATGTGTATCATTTAAATCCACATCATCAACAGTGATTACGGCACTTAATGGTGTATCCTGCATTATCGAAGAAGGAATAGCACTTAAATTTAATGTTGGCGTATCATTCACGGCTGTTATGGTTACAGTAAAGTGCTCAACATTAGAATCAAGTTCTGTATCGTTTGCTGTTACAGTAATGGTTACTTCACCATTCATATTCGGTACTGCTGTTATGGTTAATTGGCTTCCAACAACCTCTACATTAGCTTTTGAAGTATCCGAACTTACTGCTCTGTAGGTTATAGCTCCTCCATCTACATCGGTAGCATTAAGCTCAACAGTTATTGGAGTTCCATCTTCAAGCATACTTTGTGCAGCTATTGTAGATAACACCGGTGCATCATTCACTGCAGTTACAGCAACTGCAAATGTCTCTGTATCGCTTAACGCTCCATCTCCATTATCCGTTGCTGTAATCGTTACTGCACCTGATGTTGTTACACCTTCTAGTGGTGTCCATGAAATAGCACCTGTTGCAGCATCAATAGTCATTCCTGTCGGATTACCACTGATTGTCCAAGTTACAGTATCACCATCAACATCCGTTACATTAGGTGCATAAGTATACTCATTATCTTCTGTTCCCGTTGTTCCTGCCGTAGTAGTAATGGTTGGTGCATCATTCATAGATACTACCGTAACCGTAACAGTAGCTGATGATTCAACATTTTCTTTATCTTTCATTGTATAACCAAATGTATCACTACCATAATAGTTCAATGATGGTGTATAAAAAATTTCTCCATTAACAATAACTGCTGTACCATGTTGAGGAGCAGTTACACTAACTAAAGTCTTACTATCAGCACTATCAGGATCAGTATCATTAACCAATACATCAATACTTACATTTTCATCTTCATTAACATTTGCACTGTCATCAACTGCTGTTGGTGCATCATTCACATCGGTTACCGTCACTGTAAAGTCTACTGTTGCTGTTAAACTTGTGCTATCTGTAACGGTAATACTCATAGGGTAAACACCTAAATCTGCATTAAGAGGATTAGCAACGATAGCTCCTATCGAATTCATGGTAAACCATGAAGGGTTTCCATTAATAGCAAAAGTATGATGCTCTGTACTTCCTGTATCGTTTAAATCAGGGTCAATAACAACAACCTGACCATTAAATGTCGTATTTTCAGTAATAAACTGAGGAAGTGACTCTAAAACAATGGTTGGTGTATCATCCACAGCCGTAATCGTAATATTCACTGTTCCATTAGTTTCAGCTGTACCATCACTAATTGTATAAATAAAACTATCACTTCCGTTTACGTTTGGTGCCGGTGTATAAAGAGCTGTTCCATCTCCTTGATTGACCAAAGTACCACGTGTAGGAGGTACGATACCTGAAAGAGTAAGATTTGCATCAACATCAATATCACGAACAAGTGCAGCAATATTAATAACTGTAGTATTATCCTCATTTATCGTAACATTTAAATCCTCTGCTATTGGAGCATCATTGACATTTACTACTTCTAAATCAAATGCCGGAAGAGAAGCTGTCTTATTTCCATCCGTTACAGAGATCACTATATCTGTTGTGATATTTACATCATCATTGGTCGGTGTACCCGTTAAGGCACCTGTTGTTGTATTAAACTCAGCCCATGTCGGTCGGTTTACAATACTTAACGTTAAGTTATCTTCATCAACATCGCTAAACGTTGGAATAAAGCTGTATGCTTCATCTTCATTTACAGTACCATTTGGTATTCCTGAAATAACAGGAGCATCATTTACAGCATTCACGATTAGTCTAAATGATTGTGTGGCTTCAAGACCTGCAGCATCGGTTACCGTAACCGTTACATTACTCTCTCCATACTTATCTTGAGCAGTCTCTATATGTAAAGTTCCAGCAACTACATAAATATTTGCCAACTCTGTATTACTAGAAACAACTTGATACGTTAACTCAGCATCATCTACATCTGTCGCATTTAACTCAACCGTTGTGTTTTCATCTTCACTGATGTTTACATCTGATATTAAAGCTAAAAGTGGTGCATCATTTAGAGGTGTAACGGTTACTTTAAATGTAACTTCATTACTATCAATCGTCCCATCATTAACTTTAGCTGTAATGGTTGATTCACCTGTCGCTTCAGCAATCGGTGTAATGGTTAAAATGTTATTATTGACACTAACCGTAACCACACCAGTATCTGAACTATTTGCAAAGTAAGTTAAAGTATCCCCATCATCTACATCTGTTCCAACCATGGTAACGTTAAATGCTGCTGTATCTTCTACCACACTCTGATCTGCAATTGCTTCGAGTACCGGATCATCATTCACAGGAGTAATACTCAAGGTAAACTCTTTGGTATCCGTTAATGTACCATCACTCGTCGTAACACGTACCGTTACATCTCCATTAACATTTTCTCTAGGAGTTAACGTTAAAGTATCTCCTGCAACCGTTGCACGAACTTTAGTTGTATCGGTTGATACCGTATAGAAATGTTTTGCATCGCTGTCCGGATCTGTTGTTACTAACAATACATCTATTGATTCATCTTCATTTACCGTTTGAGTTGGAATGGCTGTAAGTATCGGTGCATCATTTAAATCTCGAACAGCCAATGTAAACGCCAAAGTATCTGTAGCACCGGCTCCATCCGTTACTGTAATAACAACATTACTGTTTTCTCCAACTGTAGCTGTACCACTTAAAGTACCTGTAGCAGAATCAATGGTTAACCATGTTGGATTACCACTTACTGTAAATGCTTTTGTATCTCCAGCATCAATATCACGAACCATAGGTGTAAAGTTGTAAGTAGCACCTTCATCGATTCTAATCTTTGGAAGACCGGAAATTTCAGGAGCATTATTAACATTAATAACTTCAATATTAAATGCATCTAAACTCGCTGTTGCTCCAGCTCCATCCGTTACAGAAATAACAATTCCTGTTGTTGTCCCTACATGTGCATTTAATGGGGTTCCACTTAACACACCTGTGGTTGTATTAAATGTTGCCCATACTGGTTTATTGGTAATTTCAAATAGTTTTGTATCACCCTTATCTTCATCTGCATCTGTAACTGTTGGCGTAAAGGTATACAATGTCCCTTCATCTGCAGTAGCAGACGGTGTTCCTAAAATTACAGGGGCATCATTCGTATTCGTAACTTCTACAGAGAACGTAAAGGTAGCTGTTGCACCTTCAGCATCAGTAACAGTGATAACAATATTTGATGTCGTTCCAACATCACCATTACCAAGTATTCTCGTTCCAAAGACTTCACCTGTTGAACTGTTAATCTCCATCCAATCAGGATTATTAGCAATCGTAAATGAATGAGTATCACCACCATCTATATCATCAACTGTTGGCGTAAATGATGTAAAGTTACTGTCTTGTGCTACTCTAGTAGTAGGAGTAGCATCTATACTTGGAGCATCATTAACATTGGTTACACCAAGGTCAAAAGTAATATTACTATCACCGATTCTATTTGAAGCAACAATAACAATACCTATAGCACTCCCAATATCATCATTACTCGGAGTTCCTGTTAATTTTCCATTGAGAGTATTAAAAATCAACCAATCTGGCTTATTAATAATGGACCACTGTTCAACTTTACCTCCTGCTACTAAATCAACCGTTGGTTTAAAGCTATAATTTATACCTTGTGCAATACTACTAGACGGTGTACCACTGATGCTAGGAGCCAATAATGCAGTTATACTTTTAAAGGAGACTTTAACTTTTCCAACTTGTAAAATGGTAATAGACTTTTGACCTTGTGCCGATGCTGAAGTATGTTCTACTTGAATAGTATCACCATTATTAACCACAGTAGCACCACCAACAATTGCACCATTTCCATTGACAATAGATATTGGAACTTCAGTATTAATTCCTGTAATCGTCACACTTTCTGAAGTTACCGTACTATTTTGTTCTACCCCCTCTTGTGTTGCAAAAGTAAAGAGATCCGGATTATCATCTTTTTTAATAGTAATGGTTTTAAAGTTACCACTAATACCACCAATAGTTAAAATAGTTTCTTGTCTATCTCTAAACTCTGTAGAGGAAGTCGTATGCCGAACTTTAATGGTATCAGCAGGACTCACTGTACCATTGGCATCGGTATACGTCCCTCCATTAATACTATACTCTCCACCCTCACTTACTTTAATTGAAACATCATCTCTATTAATTCCGGAAACATTAATCTCATTACTCTCTACTTCTGTTGAAAGATTTTGTTCAATTTTTGTCTCAAATGTAAAACTGTCCGGTATTCTATCAGCATCATCTGCTTTTGTTTTACTCACAAACGCTTTAACCCGTTTACCTACCGTTACAAAAGTTGTTGTTTTTGTTTTAAAATCAGATGAAGAGGTATGTCGAACTTGTAATGCAAATCCATTACTAATGTTTGCATCTGCTGATTGCCATACACCGTTTCCTATCTTAAACTCAGCTCCAGCTGTTACAGAAACAGTTGCCGGAGCATTGATTCCTGTAATGGTTACCACATTAGATTCTACTAGAGTAGAAGTGTTCACATCATTTTTTCGAGTAAATTCAAACTTATCAGGTCGTACATCTTTAGGTTCAGTCACCGACATAAACCGTCCTTGAACACCACCAATAGTCACAAAGGTTCTAGTTTGTGTGGCATAATCTAAAGCACTATTATGTTGAACGGTAATGTTATCATCACCATTTACAACACCATCAACATCCGTATAGGCTCCCCCATTAATAGAATAGAACCCATCTTGAATAGATATTGGTACTTCAACATTAATACCTGTAACCGTTACGATGCTACTCGTTACTGTTGTACCTAGAGCTACCTTTCTTTGTACTCCAAATTTAAACTTATTTGGTTTACCATCTGCAACAAAAGGATTGGCTTGAGTTGTAATACTGTAAGGAATTTCAATACCACCAAGAGTCACGATTGCCGTAACTGTCTCTAAAAATGCTGTAGAAGAGTTATTTTCAACTCTTAAAGTTTGTCCATTTGATATTTGACCGGACTCTGAAGTAAATCCTTGTCCATCAATACTATAAAAACCACCTACAATTGAAATATTTGCACTTTCACCGTAAATACCGGATACCACAACCTCATTAGAAGTATACGTTGTCTCGGTAAAGGCATCTACTTCATTTTCAAAAGAGATATTATGATCCCAAGCCAAAGTACCATTTTGTTCTAGACTTTCAGGAATATCATCACCCTCTTCACCTAAAGTTCCTTTTAAGTTTTCAACAACCTCATCAACATCAACTTCTTTAGCTTTCTCTTTTACCTCTTTAAGTGCTTCTTCAGCTGCCTCACCTAAAGTACCGTTGTTGTCTTTTATATCTTCTATAATATCTTCTAAAAGTCCTGCAGGATCATCAACTTTTGTAAATGAAGCTGAAAAACGTAATAGCTGTCCATTACCATTTCCACGACTCACAACATCAAGCTCTTCTAATGTTTCACCCTCATCAAGCTGAATGTTAAAAAGTTTTTCCACATCTTCAGAAGCTTCTTTTTTCGCATCATCTACCGATTGCCCACTTTCCATCTTCTCTTTGGTTCCGGCTGCAGCAATCGTTGTTAAGAGGTTAACACTTGCAGGTCTCTCTTCTCCAATCTTCATACTTAAAATAGCTGAAAGCTCTCCACCACTTAAATAGTCTCCTGTCGACTCATCTAAATAATCACCTCTAACAATTAACTCCGTTGCCCCTTCCCAATCAATTTCAATTGTAAAAGTACCCTTATTGTCAATAGTTTGAGTCGTAACGCTCTTTCCTGTTCTTGCACCATTGTCATCCAGCTCATAAGCTATAACTTCAGAACCTGCTCTAAATGGCCCTTTACTTGCTAGTCCTGTACCCGTTGCTTTGCTCACTACTGGTGGTTCTGTCGTTCCACCATCGGTTGTTCCACCATCAGTTGTTCCACCATCAGTTGTTCCACCATCAGTTGTTCCACCATCAGTTGTTCCACCATCGGTTGTTCCACCATCGGTTATTCCTACAGTTAACTGTAAATGTGCAATAGCATCACTTTCTGAAACGAGTTCAATCGTATTATCTTTAACTACCAAATCATTTAAATCAAAATTAGCGATATCAATACTTTCAGTAAATAGAGCATTTCTTGCTCTTGAAATAACAATAGCATCATTAGGATGTCCACCTTCATCTAATGATTGCAAAAATCGAGCAATTTTTACAACACGTGGATCAGAAGTATTGGTTCTCTCTACACCTGAAACAAACTCTTGAATACGAACTTCTCCATCACTATTAATGGTGGAAATTTCACCAAGTTTAATCTTTCCTATATAAAATCGAATAGGTACAGCTGTACACTCAAACTTTCCATCTTCATCTGTATAATGTGATGTTGTATCAGCTCCACACTCATACCTTGCACCAACCACTTTAGCATCAATGAGTGTTCCCGTATATGTTGTCGTTTCAGTAGGTGGTGTGGTTGTATTGGTTTCTGTAAAACTACTACCTCCCCCACAAGCAGCAAACAATAGTGTTATTATGGTAATCAATACCATACGCAAAAAATTTAATTTCATTTTAACTCCTTTTAATTAAAATCGATACTCTAAACCAAGAGCATAAGCATCTACATCATAATCATCTTCTGAAGCATAACGTACAGCATCAACTGCCATACTCCAATCTTGATTTAAATGATACGATGCACCGGCACCATAACTCGATCCATTTGCATGAATCGTACTGCTATTTATTTTTTGTTTAACTGCCCCATAACCAATCAATCCAAACAATTCCATATTTTTATTTAGATTTATTTTAGGTTTCACATAAACTCCAAAAAGACTCTGCCATTGACTTTCGCCTTGTGATACCGTATCTTTTTTTAAGCCCACTCCGGCTCTCGTTTCTAATGCTAGATAATTAGAAACGTTATACCCTACCTTAGCAATAATTCCTAGAGGATGTCCATTCTTTAAAACACCATTATTAGTTTTTCCATCAAAGCTTGCTTCAGCTCCCAAAATACCAATATAATATTTTTGAGGGTTAGTAAAATTTTTAACTCTATCTACTTTTTTATCTATTGTAGAATTTTTAATTAAAGATTCTTTTTGAATTGGTTCAACTTTAACTATATTATTACTTGTTATTGCATCTTTCATCTCTAACTCAACGGGAACAATATCCCCACCTGCATATGAAAAAACAGATAATAATATGGTTGAATAAAAATACACACGCATCTTTTCTCCTTAAATATAATGACAACGATCTGTATTATGATAGTTGTTTTAAACTTAATAAGCATCATTTTTTCACTATATTATTTAAAAAAAAAATTTAAATATTAACATTAAAAATTGTTGATAATTGTTCTGTATATTTGACTTGTTTTTACATTGTTATCTATGCTGTTTTTAAGATATTTTTTTGTATAATTGCGAAACTTTTTTGAGGTCTATTTTAAATAGATATATTCAGAAATCATTCAAATCGATATAATGAAAATTATTACAAAGGTATTAACATGGCAAGAAGATGTGATGTAACAGGAAAAGGTCCATTGGTTGGAAACAATGTATCTCATGCGAACAACAAGACAAAGAGAAGACAATTACCAAACTTAAGATCTGTAAAAGTTACTTTAGAAGATGGTACAACAAAAAAAATTACAGTTGCTGCTTCTACACTTAGAACAATGAAGAAAAAAGCTGCTCAAGCCACAGCTGAAACAGCTGAGGCATAAACCATTAGTCTTTAACTCAAGACTAAACTATTTTGGCAACGCAAAATAGAATTAAAAAGTTTCTCAACTGGCGAGAAGCATCAAAACCACATATAACTCTTAATGATGAGTTATATGTACTCTTATCACCTTTTAGACTTCCCCTTATTTTAACCGTTTTAACAATGTTGTTTGGAACATTTGGTTACATTCTTATAGACAATATGTCACTGCTTGATGCACTCTATCAAACAGGAATCACCTTTACAACCGTAGGGTTTGGCGAAATTGCACCCATTTCAGATTTAGGACGTCTCTTTACCATTTGTCTTATTATCTTTGGTTTTTTAGTTTTTTCAGCTGCCATAGGTATTATTGTTGATGTGTTAAATCGAGGTGAACTACAAAAAATTATGAAGGAGAGAACAATGCTTTATAATATTGCACGACTTAAACAACATTTTGTTATTTGTTACCATAATGAATTTACCATACAAGTAACCAAGCACTTACGCGAAAGTCATCTTCCGTTTGTGGTCATTGATCCTAGAGAAAACATTGAAGAGTTGGCAGTAAAGTATAACTACCCCTATTTTGTTAAAGCTGAACCTCACACCGAAGAAGCAATTTTAAAATCGCATCTTTCAAGTGCCAAAGGTATTATTACCCTTGCTGACAACATTGCTGATAACATTGCGACCATTGCTTCTGTTCGTCTTTATGAAAAAGAGATTCAACGTAGACGACCTTTTTTAATCATATCGAATGCACCAACCGTCACAGATGAAGAGAAACTTTTAAAACTTGGAGCCGACAAAGTCGTGACACCCACCAACATTATGGCTCAACGCATTAATGCTATGGCGATACGTCCCGATATGGAGAACTTACTTCAAGAGTTCTTATACCGACAAGACACACCTTTAGATATGGAAGAGGCCAGAATTACCAAAACATCATGGCTAACCCTTAAAAAAATTAAAGATGCTACTTTTAGAGAGATTGCCAATGTAACCATTATTGGATTATGGCATAAAGATGGACAATTCATTCCCATGCCTAAAGGAGATACTACCATAACAGCCGGAAGTAGACTTCTACTTATAGGTCCGAGTGAAGGTATAAAAAAAGCTAAAAAAATAATTAGAAAAACAATAAAACCAGAGGAGATGTAACATGTTTAATCTATTTTCACTTAAAGGTGGTCTTAACAATGTTGAAGGATTCTTTTGTGACGGTGTCAATGTTGGGTTGAAAAAAGCTCCGGCAAATGATGGAGATGTAGCCTTTATTCGTTCCGATGTACCGTGTGACATTACAGCACGATTTACTTCAAACAAATTTCAAGCAGCACCCATTAAACATTACCAAGAGTACCCTAAAGATTTTCAAACCAATTTCATTTTAATGAATGCTAAAAATGCCAATGCCATGACAGGGGAAAAAGGGGTAGAAGATATTCATGCCCTTTTTAAAGAGCTTGAAAAACATCACCCTGTACAAAATCCTGTTATGAGTTCTACAGGAGTGATAGGTTACCGATTAAATCAAGAAAAAATTGCTTCTGCTTTTTCAAAATTTGATTACAATGCTAAAAACTCAGAGAGAGCAGCCCGATCTATTATGACCACAGATCAGTTTAAAAAAGAGTTGGCATTTAAAATTGAACTCGATGATGGTAGCTCATTTAACATTGCAGCCATCTGTAAAGGTGCCGGTATGATTAACCCTGCCATGGCAACCATGCTCTGTTTTGTCACCACCGATGCCGACATTCCAAAAGCCGATATGGAAGAGTTATTAAGTGAAGCAACAGAGGGTTCATTTAACCGTATATCTGTTGATGGAGATACTTCAACCAATGATACCATTATGCTTTTAGCCAACAAAGTATCCGGATCTTATAATAAAGAGGCTTTTCGAGAAGCCCTCAATAAAATTACATTTGAATTGGCTATGATGATTTTAAAAGATGGTGAGGGAGCAACCAAACTCGTTGCCTTTGAAGTCAAAGGTGCGAAAAATGATGAAGAAGCACGAACAGCCAGTATAGCATTGTCCAATTCGCTCTTGGTTAAAACAGCTCTATTTGGTGAAGATCCAAACTGGGGACGAATCGCATCAACCATTGGAGCCAGTGGCATAAACTGTGATGATAGTACACTGACCATTCACTATGACAATCTACTCATCTACTCCAATGAACAACGAGAACTTGACAAAGAAAGAGAAGAGAAAGCCTACATTATTATGAAAAATGCCAGTTTTAAAGTCACCTGTGATCTCGGTTTAGGTGAAGGTTCCTACACCTCTTATGGTTGTGACTTAAGTTACGACTATGTCAAAATTAATGCTGAGTATCGAACATAAAATTCGATACTCATAAATAAAAATATTTTAAAACTTTAAATATATTTATA
>JAHJJU010000024.1 GCA_018822805.1 bacterium | reverse complement strand
TTTACTAAAATAGATTATATCTATAATTATTAATGAAGTAATTAAACAGTGAAGATTATAACTATTTTTATTTAAAGAGTTGATTTTAATGAAAAAAGAAATCTTCCAAAAGCTAGGAGTGTAGTCTTTTGGAAGCGTAAGGGGTTAGATTACAACATAACCTACATGTAAACAAGTTTCTAAATTAGAAAGCTCACTAAGTACTTGTTTTGTTACATCTCCATCTACTTTAACAACAGCAAGAGCTTGTGCGTTATTGTCTCGACCCAATCTAAAATCAGAGATGTTTAAATTGTGTGATGAGATAATATGCCCAACATCTCCAATAACACCGGGAACATCAGTATTTCTAAAGAGAATCATTTTCCCTTTAGGTTCAAGATCCAACATATATCCATCAATTTCAATAATACGTTGAGCTTTTTCCCCTAGTACGGTTCCGGCAACAGTAAATGTACCATTTTCAGTGGTTAACTTGATGGTAATTTTATTTGAAAGACCTGAATGGTTGGCTTTAATATCTTTAATAAGATTTATGTTTCTTTCTTGAGCCACAAATTCTGCATTAACGTAGTTCACCGTGTCTTCAAGCGATTCAGTCAAAATACCTACCGTTGCAAAGGTTGTTAATGAATCAATATAATCAGAAACAGCACCTTCTGTGATCACTTTGATACTTTTCACAGAAGACTTTGTTGCTTGTGCCGACATATGACCCATTTTTTGAATAAGTTCAAGATATGGTCGTAAAAAGTTTGGTAATTCATTCTCTTTAATTGGCAAGTTTAAAGCATTAGGATAGGCAATCCCTTTTGCAGAGGCAATAGCATTTTCAGCTGCTTGGATTGCAATATTTTGTTGAGATTCTTTGGTGTTGGCTCCCAAGTGAGGTGTTAATGTAACATTGTTTAAATTAAGTAAAGGATGATCTGTTGCCGGTTCTTTGTTAAAAACATCAATTCCAGCCATATGGATTTTTCCTGAGGTTAATCCTTCAAGAAGTGCTTCTTCATCATAAAGTCCACCCCTTGCACAGTTAATAAGAACCACACCATCTTTCATTTTAGCAATCTCTTCTTTACCGATCATACCAATGGTTTCTTCATTTTTAGGTGTATGGATAGTAATGACATCACAAGCCAAGATATCATCAAAATTTTTAGTATAAGTCATATCACAGTCGGTAACTTTTGAAGCATCAATGTATGGGTCATAAGCCACAACATCCATTTCAAATGCTTTTGATCGTTTTGCTACACGAGAACCAATATTACCAAAACCGATAACACCTAACTTTTTATCTTTAAGTTCAGTACCGTACCAGTCTTGTCTTCTCCATACTCGGTCAAGTTTAAGGTTATTATGCGCATAAGGAAATTGACGTACACAAGAAAGCATATGGGTCATGGTAAGCTCTACGGCAGCAATGGTGTTAGCCGTTGGTACGTTCATAACAACAATACCTTTTTTACTACAACCATCAATGTCCACATTATCCACACCGACACCGGCACGAACAATAGCTTTTACATTAATTGCATTATCGAGGAAAGCTTGGTCAACATCAGTAGAAGAACGGGTAATGGCTACATCAGCAAGAGAAATAATTTCACTGATGAGCTTGTCTTTAGGCTCATCAGCGGCATTAATAAGATTAATATCAGCATCATTTGCAAGAATATCCAACCCTTTTTGGTGGATATGATCGCAAACTACAACAGTAATTTTAGACATTATTTTTAAACCTTATTATTTGTTTTTAAAGTCACTAAAAACATCACCAAGTGTCATACTGTCATCTTGTTCAGCATTTATTTTGTCAAGAGCTTCTCTCTCTTCTTGACGCTCTAGTCTTTTTACCGAAACTCTGATTCTATCATTTTTAGCATCAATGAAAGAGATAACGGCTTTAATTGTTTGACCTTTTTCAATCTCTTCTTCTTTAAGAGGTTCAAGATCATCAAGTCTGATGAGTGCATCAACACCATTTTCTAGAGAGATAAAGATCCCGAAATCTTTTTTGTCTTTTACCACACCTTCTACAATATCACCATTTTTATGTGTTTTTGCAAATGCAGCTACAGGTGACTCTTCAAGTGCCTTTTTACTTAAAGAAACTTTACCGTTTTCTCTATCAATTTTAATGATTTTAACTTCAACTTCATCACCGGCTTTACAAATATCTTTTGCTGTTTGTGTTTTATCCCAAGAGATCTCTTGGTTATGAAGAAGACCTTCAACAGTACCAATTTTAATAAAGGCACCAAAATCAGTTACCGATGAAACCGTACCTGTAATTACATCACCAACTTTGTTTGCAGAAGAGAATTGATCAATTGGTTTTGGAAGTAACGTTTTTCTTGAAACTCTAAGTCTTCTTTGTTGTTTATCAATTTCAATAATTTCAACATCAATCACTTGACCAATCTCAATGTAATCTTTAGGATGTTTAACATTTTTATCCCAAGAAATCTCAGATACGTGTAAAAATGCTTCTAAATCTTCACCTAAATCAACAAATGCACCATATGGCTCAATATTTGAAACAGTAACAGAAACTGAATCGCCGGCTCTTAATGTATTGTCAATATCTTTCCATGGATCAAGATTTGCTTCTTTAATAGAAAGTGAAAGGTGTCTTTTCTTTTTATCATAATCGATAGCGATAACGTTAACTTCATCACCTTCTTTATAATATTTTGAAGGATTAACCGGACCTTTATGAGAAATTTGTGAGTAGTGCACAAGACCATCCATACCACCAACATCAACAAACATACCATAGGATGTGATTTTTTTAACAACACCAAGTACAACAGCTTTATTTTCTAGCAATTTATCAACAATCTCTTGTGTCTCTGATTTTTCTCTTTCGATAAGTTCTTTTCTAGAAACAACAACGCTCCCTTTTTCTTTGTCAACTTTAACAATAAGGGCTTTGATTTTTTTACCGATAGGATCTGTTTTGAAAGAGATATATGAAAGTGTTCTTGGCATGAAGAATTCTAATCCGGAAACGTCTACAACAAAACCACCTTTATTCTTTTTAGTGATTTCACCTTCTACAACGTACTCTTGTTCTTCATCATACTCTTCAATAAATTCTGCAAGTGCTGCTCTTTTTTCTGCTAACTCATAAGAAACGCTTGGTCTTTCACCTCTAAATCCAGTGATTACAACTGAAATTGTATCACCCTCTTTAAACATTAAAGAACCATCTTCATCTCTAATTTGATCCAATGACATTATTGCTTCATTTTTACGACCAACATCAATAATTGCTTGATTATCATCTTCACTTATTTTAACAATTACACCATCTACTAAATCACTTTTTGTATCTGCTTTCTTAAACGACTCCTCGAGCATCGCTCCAAAATCTACGTCTTCTATTTCGATATCTTCGAATTTCATGCTTACTAATCCTTGCTTGTGCCTAATTTTGCGCTATTATACTCTTTTTTATTTAATACAAAATGAAAAGGGGCTGAATCTAAGGTGATATTGATTTATTAGTAGATAGGAGATAAAAAACTTTAAAGCTATAAAATTTTTATAAAAAAGCTTTAAAGTTTAGGTAAAAATTAGTTCACTATTTCTTGAATTTTATTTATAACATTTTGTACAATCCAGTCCGGTGTTGAGGCACCGGCTGAAATTCCACAAAGTTTTTTGTTATGAAACCAATGCTCTTCAAGTTCTGTTTCATTTTCAATCAAATAGCTATCTTTACACCCTTGCTGAGAGATACTGTGCAGCATTTTGGTATTGGAGGAGTGTTTTCCCCCGATAACAATCATCACATCAGCCTCTTGTGCTAACTCTGATGCAGCATCTTGATTTTCAAAAGTTGCATTACAAATGGTATTAAAAACCCTAACTTCTTTATGGGTTGTAATGAGTGCATTAACTATTTTGGCAAAATCTTCAGGTTTCTTAGTGGTTTGCGAGACCAATGCAACTTTATTTTTTAAAGGCAGTGTTTCTAGCTCTTTAGGTTCTAAAACGATAAAAGCATCATTTTCTTTTTCTGCATAGGAGACAACTCCTTTAATTTCAGGGTGTGATTTGTCTCCAAAGATAACTATGGAATACCCTTCTGAACTCATTTTTGCAACAATGTTTTGTGGAGTAGTAACATACGGACAGGTAGCATCAATAATCTGATTGTCTTGCTTTTTTAACATTGCCAGTTCATTTTTAGGAATACCATGGGTTCTAATTACTACGGCATTGTCATTTTTAATGTCTTCAATTTTTTCAATCAAACCGATATTAAATCCGGTTTTTAAACGGTCAATTTCATCTTTATTATGAATAAGTGGGCCATAGGTAAAACTGTTTTGATATTTTTCGGCAATTTCTATAGCACGTTTGACACCATAGCAGAAACCATAACTTGATGCTAATTGTATTTTCATGGTTAGTATCCTATATTCGTAATTTCTGTGAGTATATCGAAAAAATTTGGAAATGAGGTATCAATACACTCTATATCTTCAATTTGCATGTCACAGTTTAAACCGGCTATGGCAAAACTCATTGCAATACGGTGATCACCATAACTATTAACAGTAGCTTTATGGAGCTCTCCACCGATAATTTCATAACCCTCTTCATGTTCTACCGTTTCGATACCACAGTTGTTTAAACCTTCCAATACGGTGGCAATACGATCACTCTCTTTGACACGTAACTCTTTTGCATTTTTGACAACTGAACGTCCTTGGGCAAGTGACATAGCAATAGACAAGGCAGGAAGTTCATCAATTAACCATGCAATGTTGCTATCAACCATAACAGCTTGAAGCTTTCCATTATAAGAAATTTCAATATCACCAATAGGTTCATAAATATTTTCTTTCTCTACAAAAGAGATGTTGGCACCCATTTTTTGAAGTACTTTATAGGCTTCTATTCGCGTTGGATTTAAAGTAACATTTTTAATTATGGTCTTAGAATTAGCTGTGATGGCTGCTGCAACTGCAAAAAAGAATCCACTTGAGGGATCAGCCGGAACAGTGATATTTAAAGGGTTTAAAGGCTCTTTTAAAGGTTCAATTTTTATCCAACCATCTTCACCCATTTTAATGTTCGCACCCATCCCTCTGAGCATACGTTCAGTATGGTCTCTTGAAAGAAGATCTTCTTTATAATAAGAGGTTCCATCTGCTTGAAGTGCAGCCAAAATAAGAGCCGATTTAATTTGTGCAGAGTCAATTGGAGAATGGTATCTAAATGATTTTAGAGTTCCTCCACGAATACTTAAGGGGGCAAGGTTACCATGCTCTCTGCCATCTATTTTTGCACCAATATTACGTAGAGGTACAGCTACTCTATTCATAGGTCTTGAACGTAAATATTTGTCACCTGTTAAGACAAATGCCCCATCAATTCCAGAGAGAAGACCGGCATAGAGTCGCATTCCGGTACCAGCGTTACCACAATCTAAAATATCATCAGGTTCAGTTAACTTCTTAGGGGGCGTAATAATTACATTTCCACCATCTCTTGTGATGCTTGCTCCAAGTTGCCGGGCAATAGAGAGAGAGGCTAAGGTATCTTCCCCTAAGAGAAAGTTTTGAATGGTTGAGGTCTGATCACTTAAAAGTGAAAACATGGCACAACGGTGAGAAATAGATTTGTCAGGAGCAATGGTTGAACACTCTAGGGTGAAACCTTTAGTCTGTTTTTGAATGCTTAAGTTTTTCATCTTAAGCTTGCTCCATATTCTGACTGTAGTGTGTCGATAATGGCGTTAACAGTGGAGTCAATATCTTTATCATTTAGTGTTCTCTCTAACGATTGAATAAATAGACGCAGGGTTAAACTTTTCTGTCCGGCTAAAGATTCATCTTCATAGATATCTACAGGGTAGTATTTTGTCAAAAGAGGTAGATTTAGCCCTTTAATGGTTGTATCAAGATGGGTATAAGATAAGTTTTTATCGATGACCAAACTCAAATCTTTATAAACCCCTTGGAACTTTGAAATGGGATGAGCATTGATGTGTTTTGGCAATAGAGCATTAAAATCTATTTCTGCTACAAATGTTTCAATAATATCAAAAGCATCGGTTACCGTTGGATGTACTTTAGTTAAAAAACCACAAATGGCTCCATCAACGATAATATCAGCAGATTGATAAGGATGAATCAGTGCATTCTCTTGTACAGATGCTCTAAGTTCAAAATTACCAATGATTGAAGAGAGTTTTCTGACAAAAGTATCAAAGTTAATAGGGTTTGGTTTTCCCGAGTTTTCCACATACTCTGTTTGGGCTTGTCCTGAGTAGACAAGTGAAAACATCTCTTTCTCTTCACGATTCTCATTAAATATTGTCCCGATTTCAAAGAGGGCTACCGATTTTCTAGAATAGCTTACGTTCCTTTGAACAGCCTGTAGTAAGTTGATCAATATCGTGGTTCTTAATGTATTGAAATCAGCCGTAATGGGGTTGATGATATCAAGTTCTTCTTTCACAAGAGGAAAGCCATACTTTTCCAATAAAGTTTTGTCAGCAAAGGCATAGGAGACACTTTCGTCAAAAGAAGCTGCAGTAGCACGGGCACGCAGCTCTTTTTTTGCATAATACTTTTGCATGGTTGTATTGGTACGTGGTACTTCTGTAAAGGTTAATGGTTTAGCCTCAATATTATTGATACCTAAAATACGTACAATCTCTTCAGTAATGTCTTGAATATTTTCAATATCGTGTCTAAAGCTTGGTATGGTTACACCAAACTTCTCTTCGACAGAACTTTGTACAGTACATCCCAAGGCTGTTAGTATATTCATAATCTCAGTTTTATGAATATCATTACCAATGAGTTGACAAATCTCTTTTGTACTGATGGTAATGGTTTTTGCTTCTAGCTCTTCTCCGACAGAGATGGTTCCATCAAAAAGTTTACACTCATTATAGGTTTCAAAAAGATAGGTTAAATAATTAATACCCATATATAAATTTGGCTCACTTCCTCTTGAAGCATTGTAGTAGAGCTCATCGGTTTCTAATTTGTTGTCAGCAACAAGATCAACCAACAGCGTTGGTCTCATATAAGATGTTTCAAAAAGTACCTTAGATGATTTCTCATTGGCTTTTGTTGCTTCAATCTGATTAATTCCTACTTGAGAGGAGGGCTTGTTATTGATTGAAATATTGATAATACCATTCTGATTTTCTGCGTTAATAATTAATTTTTCATCATTCTCTAAATCAATATCACTCACATCATAAGCACGAAGTATGGTGCCCGTTGTATGGGTTATGTATTTTAAAATATTGGCTAAATCATCTTCTTTGAATTCATTGATAAATGCCAATCGTAAAGAGAAGAGTAATGAAGTATGTAACGCTTTCATGTTTGCCATAGCATACTGAAGCGAAGCATCAATTTGACCATCAACCGTTAATTTTGCAACCCGTGCTAAACCAACTTTTTCAGTATTTTGACTCTCATAATCAAGATTTTTAAGAGGAGTGTTTAGTGCTGCAGATAGATCTCTAGCAACACCATAAACACTGAGACAGTCTCCACGGTTTGCTGTGAGTTCAATTTCTATAACGGTATCGGCAATTTTTTCATACTCATTAATGTTTTTACCTATAATAAGCTCACCGATACTCTCATCGAGTATCATAATACCCTCACCAATGTTAGGAAGTCCAAGCTCAGAAGCTGAACAAACCATTCCTTCGCTCTCTACACCACGAAGCTTGGCATGTTTAATTTCAAAATCTTCACCAAGCTTTGCACCAATAGTAGCAACAGCTACATATTGGGCATCAACGACATTGGCAGCACCACAAACAATTTGTCGTATACCGGAACCTATGTCAATTTGGCAAACATTGAGTTTATCAGCATCGGGGTGTTTTTCACAAGAGAGTACTTTCCCTATTACTATTTTTTCAGGAATGGTATGTGCTGTAATACTATCAACTTCTAAACCAATGGAGTTGAGTGTCTCATAAAGTGTTTCATTGCTTACTTCACTTAGGTCTATAAAGTTATTCAACCAACTTTTTGTAACGATCATCTAAACTGCTCCAATAAACGTGTATCACCTTCAAATAGCATTCTAAGATCAGGAATTTTGTGTAATAACATAGCAAATCTTTCAACACCCAATCCAAAGGCATAACCACTTACATTTTTATATTTTACGGCATCAAAAACATTAGGGTCGACAATACCACAACCCAGTACTTCTAACCAGCCTGTATGTGAACAGACGCGACACCCTTCACCTTGACAGAAAATACAAGAGATGTCCACTTCGGCTGAGGGTTCGGTAAAGGGAAAGAAACTTGGTCTAAAACGTACTTCAACTTCACCAAACATGTGCTGTAAGAAATCAGACATAATTGATTTTAAGTTGGCAAAACTTACTTCACCTTTTCCTTCAACAACCAACCCTTCAACTTGATGGAACATCGGCGTATGGGTGATGTCATAATCTTTTCTAAAGACAGCACCTGGTGCAATCATACGAATAGGTGGTTTTTGTTTAAGCATGGTACGAATTTGTACAGGTGATGTATGGGTTCGTAGAACAGCCCCATCTTTACAAAAGAAAGTGTCTTGCATGTCACGTGCAGGGTGGTTTTTTGGTAAATTAAGGGCTTCAAAATTGTGGAAATCATCTTCAACCTTAGGACCATCTTCAATAGAGAAGTTTAAGGCTACAAAATAGTCTATAATCTTATCCATGGTCTCCATAACAGGATGAAGTGCCCCTTTTTGATTTAAATTGTTATAAAGAGAGACATCAATGGCTTCTGTTTTTAAAAGATCTTCTATTTCCTTTTTTTTAAGTGTCTCATAACATTCATCAAAGATTTTTTGTAGATGGGCTTTGTTACGGTTTAGTCCCTCTGCAAATGCTTTTTTTTCTGGACCGGGTACATCTTTGAGTTTAGCAAACTCTGTTGCCATTGCACCTTTTTTCCCAAAAAGTTCAATACGAACTTTCCCCAGTGCATCAAGCGAATCAGCTTGTTTGATTTTTTCTTCTAAATTTTCCAAAATAACCTCTGTTTAATTCTTGTATGGTTCGATTAATAATTGTGCGATTTTATCCAAACTATGCTAATAGTGGGATTTATTGTGTTATAATTTTTGAAATTAATCAAGATGACAGTAAAGGATTTTGACATGTGTATTTTTTGTAAAATTGTAGAAGGTGAGATTCCAAGCAACAAAATTTTAGAGAACGATGAGTTTATAGCTTTTCATGATTTATATCCAAAAGCACCCATTCATATTTTGGTTATCCCTAAACAACATGTAGATTGTTTTCAAGATGTTTCAGCTCAAACCATGGCTGCTATGACACCATTTATTCAAGAGTTAGCAACCCTAACAGGCATTGATAAAAGTGGGTATAGGCTTATTGTTAATAATGGAGATGATGGTGGACAAGAGGTACATCATTTACATTTTCATGTTTTAGGTGGTGCAAAGTTACCTTTTGGGCATTTAGTAGATGAACCACATAAGAGTCTGTAGGGTGCAATTTATTGCACCATAAAATAATAGTAGGAAAAAAAATAAACGATGACATTAGAAGAATTAGACAAAGCGTATGTTTTACATACATACAACCGTAACTATACCAACTTTGTAAAAGGAGAAGGTTCAACACTTTTTGATGAGAATGGTAATGATTACATCGATTTTGCATCGGGAATTGCTGTAAACTCTGTGGGGCATAACAACCCTGTCTTGGTTACTGCATTACAAAATCAAGTTGAAAAAATTATTCATATCTCCAATTTGCAGGTTATTGAACCACAAGCAAAATTGGCAGAACAAATTTGTAAATTGAGTCGCTATGATGGTGCAATATTTTTTGCCAACTCGGGTGCAGAAGCCAATGAGGGTGCCATAAAAATAGCACGTAAATATGGTGAGACCAAATTTGACAAAAAACGATATAAGGTTATTACTTTAGAGCATTCATTTCATGGACGTACCATTACAACCGTAAAAGCAACAGGGCAAGAGAGTTTTCATACACCAAACTTTTCTCCTTATCCTGATGGTTTCTCCTATGTAAATGGTTTAGAGAATGTTTATGCAAATATTGATGATGAGACCGTAGCTGTTCTTATAGAATTGGTTCAAGGAGAGGGTGGTGTTCAACCTTTTGAAAAAGCAGAAATTCAAGCTTTAGCGAAATATCTTAAAGCACATGATATTCTACTCATTGTTGATGAAGTTCAAACAGGAATTTATCGTACAGGTAAAATGTTGGCCTCAAATGTCTATGAGATAGAACCTGATATCATTACCATGGCAAAAGGTCTTGGTGGTGGGGTTCCTATTGGTGCTGTGATGACCAAACATAAAGATATTTTTCTGCCGGGAGATCATGGCAGTACTTTTGGTGGAAACTACCTAAGTACTACAGCAGGTTTGGCTGTATTGGAAGTTCTCTCAGCACTAGATGATGGTGGACAGCTTACGGAAACATTGGCATATTTTACGGTTAAATTACAAGAGATTGCAAAAAAATATCCAAATCTTTTTGATGCAGAAGTGGGTCTGGGTCTTATGCGAGGACTTCGTGTAAAAGATAATGATACAATGAAATCCATTATTGCTAAAAGTATGGAAAATAAACTTATTGTTCTTTCGGCCGGACGTAATACCGTACGTTTTTTACCGGCATTGACCATTACCATAGCTGAGATAGATGAAGGGTTTACCCGTTTTGAAAAAGCACTTAATTCTATCTAGTTTATTACTCTCTGTCTTGGGTGCAGAGAGTGAACTGAGTAACCTATTATCGAATGATAAAAACCAACTTTTAGAGCAACAACAAGAGCAAAGTGCTGTTCAGTCAACACAATTGGAGAACTCTTGGATTAATCCCGTTATTTTACAGTATTCAAAAAATTATACCACCCAGTTTGGTGATGCTATTGATACCAAACAATTTGTAGTCTCTGTAGACCAGCCCATTTTTAAAATGGGTGGTATTTGGTCAGCAATTCAATATGCAAAAGCATTGGGAAAAGCAAATGAGCTAGAGATTGAACTGCAAAAACGTCAGTTAATCTCTCAGGCATTGACCACGCTTTATACACTCAAAAAATCAAAATATCAGCTAAAAAAATTGGAGTTAATGATTAACAACGACAATTTAGATATTCAGATACAAAAAGAGAGCTATGAAGAGGGTTTAAGTAACCGAACACTTTATGACCAAGCCCTGCTCAAACGTAACCAAGACAATACTTCTAAGCTGGAATTGGAACTTAGCATCATCAAACTAGAGAATGATTTTTCTCTTTTAAGTGACAGCTCACCCCAGAGTATAACGTTACCAAACTTTGGCATGATGGATAAAGAGCGTTACCTACAAGAACAGTTAGAGGTAAAACGAGATGGCTTAAGAGTGGAAGAGAAAAAACATAATAAATATATGATTTTAACCAAATATATGCCTGAACTCTCTCTGACAGGACGCTATATCAATGAAGATTTAAATCCACTCTTTGCACAATCCGGAAGCAGTCTGAAACGCGAGTATTACAACTATGGTTTTAAAGTAACTCTACCGTTAAGTGTCAACAGTTTTCACGATGTCCAAAGTGCAAAAATAGATTATTTAAATGCAAAGATTACACTTGATGAGAAGAAAAAAAACATTGCTAATACTTATAAGTTAACGCAAAAACGTTTAGAAATTATCGACCAAAAGATAGCACTCTCTAAAGAAGATGCACAACACTACGCAAGTATGTTGGTAACAGCCACAGATTTAGAAAGTGTGGGTGATAGAACCAACTTAGATACAGAGATTGTTTCCAACACTTTGAAAGTACGCGAAATTGATCAAGAGATTTATAAGATAGATGCACAGCTAGAGCTTTTAGGACTTTATGTGCATGTGGCTGATGCGATTTGAGATACAAGGAAATAGATGAACTTTAGCAACTACATGAATGAATGGCTCTATGGAGATAAGGGTTACTATAAAACTTTTAAAGCCATTGGTAAAGCAGGGGATTTTTATACGGCTGTGAGTACCAGTTCTTTTTTTGGAGCAAGTATTGCAAACCATTTTTATACATTGATTCGAGAGGATGATTTTAAACGTCATGGTTGGCTTATTGAAGTGGGGGCTCATCAAGGGTATCTGCTTTGTGACATGATTCAGTGGCTTTATACGCTTGATCCTACATTGGTTCAGACATTAAAATTTGGAATAGTTGAGCGACAGTCTGAGGTGCAGAAGGCTCAACTAAAGTATATCGAAGAGCGATTTGGTTCAGATGTACAGATTAGCCATTTTAATGATATAGATGAAGTTGAAGTAGATTACGCTTTCGTGGTTGCCAATGAGATTTTTGATGCCTTTCCTTGTGAGTTAATTAAAAATGGTGAACAAGCTTTTGTACAGGGTAATGTTGTGGAGTGGAAAGAAGCAGATAAAGCACTGCTAGAGTTTGCATCAACCCATCGTCAGGTTAAAGGTGAAGTGGCTGTAGGATATGAGAATTTTGCTCAAAACATGGCAAAAGGAATTAAAAACTGTGACTTTGTCTCTTTTGATTACGGTGAGAAGTTGGTACGAAATGATTTCTCTATTCGGGTGTATGAGCGCCATAAAACTTTTCCATTGTTTGATGAAGAGTTGGTTTTGGCAAATGTGTTTCAAAAGGCTGATATTACCTATGATGTTAACTTTGGTCATGTAATTGAGGCATTTGAAGCAGCTGGATTTACTACAGAAGGGTATGAAACTCAAGCTAGGGCATTAATACGGTTTGGTTTGATTGATATTTTAGAGCAGTTTGCTAATCAGACCACGCAAGCAAATTATCTACGCCAAGCCGATAAAATTAAAACACTTATAGCCCCTACAATTATGGGTGATAAGTTTAAGATGGTACATTTTAAAAAGTAAAAAGTAAAAAGTAAAAAGAATAAAAAAGGAGAAATGATGTCCCCCCAAAAAAGAGCTACGGTTATAGCCAGTATAGTAGCAACCATTTTAACCATTGTAAAATTTACTATAGGTGTGGCTTCGGGATCGGTAGCTGTTTTGGCTTCAGCTATTGATTCTTTATTGGACACATTAATCTCAATTTTTAACTTTTTTGCCATAAAAAAGTCTGAAGAGAAGGCAAACGATAAGTTCCAGTACGGAAAGGGCAAAGTTCAAGCCATTGCTGCCGTGATTGAGGGGACGGTGATTACTATTTCCGGGCTTTATATTATTTATGAAGCAATTCAAAAAGCCATTCATGGCACGACAACAACGCTTTTGACACCGGCAATTATGGTGATGATTATTTCGATAGTGGTTACTTTTGCATTGGTGAAGTATTTATTAAAAGTAGCCAAAGAGACCGATAACATTGTTATCAAGTCTGATGCCTTACATTATCAAACAGATCTCTGGTCTAACGGGATTATTTTATTGGCATTGATGGTGGTTTATTTTACAGGTTTGGATATTGTTGATGCCATTTTTGGTTTTGGTATTGGTATTTATATTATCTATTCAGCCTATGAGATCATAGAGGAGGGGGTGTATATTTTACTTGATCACTCTTTAGACCGTGATGTGGTTGATAAAATCGAGAGTATTATAGAAGCACATCCTGAAGTGAATGGTTATCATTGGTTAAAGACAAGAACAGATGGAAGCACCAATTTTATAGAGTTCCATTTGGTATTAAGACCCAACATGTTTCTGATAGAGGCACATCGAATCTCCGATCAAATAGAAAGTCAAATTGTACTTTTAGATGATAAAAAGCGTTGGCTAATTACGCCTCATTATGATCCTTATGATGATGAAGATATCAATGAGAGCATTGCAGAGGGCAAAATTTTAGGTAAGCAAAAGTGATTTACCTACTTTCTGTTGTAGAAAGGGAGGGAACGGTATTGCTGCCGATGATTTCATTTTCTTTGATTACTGATCATATAGATTTTTCTTATTGTGATACCTTGATCTTTACTTCTAAACAAGCTGTAGTCTCTGCTAATGAAATTGATATGACATGGAAAAATTATCCTTGCATTGCTATTGGTGGTGCAACTAAAGATAAAATAGAAGAGTTAGGTGGAGAGGTTATTTATCAAACTAAAAATTTTTATGGAAAAACTTTGGCTCAAGATATAGTCAAATACTTTTCAGATAAAAAATTACTCTATCTTCGTCCAAAAGAGATCTCCTTTGACAGTAAAGGGTATTTGGAAAAGCATAACATTACATTAGAAGAGCAGATAATTTATGAAACTTCTTGTGTAAAATATTCTAAAGCACAACAACCCGAAAAAAATGCCATTATTATTTTTACATCACCTTCAACGATTCGATGTTTTTTTAAAAATTTTCTTTGGGATAAAAGTTACATTGCTATTTTAATAGGTAATGCGACGAAAGAACATTTACCAAATTTCTGTAACTATGCCGTTGCAGAGGAGCCATTAATTAATTCTTGTATTAAAAAAGCAATAGAGATAGAGAAAAATGGTGTTATTTAGTGACTTTTAGTATGAAATTTGGTATAATTTGATTAACCTGGATGGTTCGACTACTGTTATATGTGGTCCAACATTATCTATTGTGGGACACGTAGTTAATCGGTGTGTGGGTATCTTCGTCTGAGCTGAGCTTTGCTGGCGAGAATTTATCCCCTAAAGATTACTCTCTCCTACATCGTTGGCTTTTTAGGGCCGGCTTTTATGCAGAACGGCCATTTGGGGGAGTTTTTTATTTGATGTTGTCTTCAGCAGACGGCTCATGCAATTAGCTTGCATTTTTTGATATAAAATGTATTACTTTTTCGCTTTCATTTTTAATGTTGTCTTCAGCAGACGGCTCATGTAATTTGGTTACATTTTTTGATACAAAATGTATTACTTCTTCTTTTTTTAATTCTCTTTCATTTCTTAATGAATTTCTTTCAAACAATCAATAGTGTATAATGCTGTTCATTAATAGACTTCTTGCAAAACTCTTTGGAATCAGAGACTTTAGTCCCGAATAAGATGAGGCTACCCATCGGAAATACCCTTGGGGTGAAAGCCATCGTTTTCTAGTTTTTCAAGAAGTCTATTTTATAACTTAGATTTGGAGATATATAAGTGAATGTATTAGTAATTGGTTCCGGTGGGCGTGAGTATTCTATAGGAATGGCTCTTAAAAAAGATGAAAATGTAGATAAATTATATTTTGCTCCGGGGAATGGTGCAACCGATGAGTTGGGTGAAAACTTAAGTATAAGTGACTTCTCTGAATTGGCTGATTTTTGTGAAGAAAACAGTGTTGATTTAACCATTGTTGGACCTGAAGCACCATTGGTTGATGGGATTGTTGATCTTTTTGAGGAAAGAGGTTTAACCATCTTTGGTCCTTCTGCACAAGCTGCACAGTTAGAGGGTTCAAAAATTTTTATGAAGAATTTTTTAGCACGTCACAACGTTCCGACAGCGAAGTACATCGAAACAGACTCTTTAGAAGATGCTTATAAATTTATTATGACCTTAGAAGCACCTATTGTTGTTAAAGCCGACGGTCTTTGTGGTGGTAAAGGGGTGATTATTGCCCAAAGTCACGATGAAGCGAAAAAAGCTGCAGGTGAAATGCTTTCCGGTAACTCATTTGGTGATGCAGGAACTTCTATTGTTGTTGAAGAGTTCTTAGACGGTTACGAACTTTCGGTATTTGCCATTTGTGATGGGGAAGATTATGTGGTATTGCCGGCTGCACAAGATCACAAAAGATTATTAAACAATGATCAAGGACCAAACACCGGTGGAATGGGTGCTTACGCTCCAACACCTTTGGTTAATGATGAGATTTATAGAAAGTTAGATGAGCGTGTTATTGTTCCTACTTTAGAGGGAATGAAAGCTGAAGGTATGCCGTTTAAAGGAGTACTTTTTATCGGTGTTATGGTTGTTAATGGCGAGCCAATTATTTTAGAGTACAATGTACGTTTTGGTGACCCTGAGTGTGAAGAGCTTATGCCTTTACTTAAATCTCCGGCATCAGAACTTTTCTATAAGGCAGCAACAGGTGATTTAAAAAATGCAACAATAGAGTTTCATGATAAATATGCCGTAGGTGTGGTAATGGCATCGAAAGATTATCCATATAAAAATTCAGCACCGGCTGAGATCATTGTTGATGAGATTGTTCATGATGAGATTTTTAAAGAACATGCACACATTTCGTATGCAGGTGTCAGCCGTGAAGAAGATGGAAAGCTTTATGCAACAGGTGGACGAGTACTTGTGTGTGTTGGTTTGGGTGATACCATTGCAGAGGCACAGCAACGTGCTTATATGTTGGTAGGTCAAGTACATTACGCCGGTAAACAGTGTCGTACCGATATTGCTTATCAAGCACTTAATGAATAAGATTTAGAGAGATTGTTGAGAACAGATGCGTAGTTTTTTATTGTTATCGTGCTTTTCTACGCTGATTTTTGCCAACGAAACCATTGAGGTTTTTGCCAAAGAGGTAACAGCAACAGTTGATCATTTTAATGCCACCGGTGATGTGGTTATTCTTTATGATGGTGCATTGATTAAATCAAAAAAAGCAACATACGATAAAAACACCTCTTTATTAAAGTTAGAAGGTGATGTTGAAATGTTGGGAGGAGAGGAGAACACAGCTTCTTCTGATCAACTGCTTATTGATACATCTAAAAAATCTGTTGAGTTTAATAAGTTATTTTTAACAACGCAAGATGACCTTTGGATAGATGCTTCTAAAGCCACAAAAATAAAAGAAGATTATCAAATTTTTAACAGTAGACTCTCCAGTTGTAATCAGATGGATCCCGATTGGACGATTGAATTTACTGAGGCACATTATCATAAAGATAAAAACTTTATTACATTAGATGATGCTGAACTGATTTTTTTCAATAAAAAAGTTTTCTATTTTCCTTTTATAGCATTTCCTACGATAGAGAAGCGAAAGAGTGGTTTACTTTTTCCTCAATTTAAATTTTCGAGTATTGAAGGTTTTTCCTACGAACAGCCCTATTTTTATGTACCTAAAGACAATATTGATGTAGAGTTCAATCCACAATTTCGTACCAACAGAGGAGTTGGAGGGCACATCAGCACACGTTTTGTAGACTCCAACCACTCTTCAGGTTCATTTACAACGGGTTACTTTAAAAACAGTGATTCTTATGCAAATGAAAATAATCTACATAATGAACATTATGGTTTTGAATTTCTCTATAAGTCTACAGGATTCTTACCTCAATCTATTTTTTTTGATAACTTTGATAGTGGACTTTATGTCAATGCAACCTATTTAAATGATTTGGAGTATTTGAATTTACAAAAAGATACAGCTGCGTCATTGGTGAGTTCAAATTTAATTGAGTCACGTTTGAATGCTTTTGTTTATGATGAAAAAAATCATTTGGGTCTTTATTCAAAATACTACATTGATACCAGTAAAGAAAGTAATACCAATACGCTGCAAGAGTTACCGACCCTGCATTATCATAATTACATGACTTATCTCATCTCTGATAAACTTTTTTATACGTTTGATGCCCGACTGCATAATTATACACGTCAGAGTGGTAGTAGAGCCTATCAGGCAGAATTGGATCTTCCTATAACGTATTATGATTCATTTTTTAATGATTATCTTGACTTTTCTCTTTCTGAAAATTTATATTTAAGTCGAGTGACTTTTTCTAATCTTGATTATAAGAGTGATGATTATCGTTATTATCGTAATTTTCATACAATGGAGCTTTCTAGTGATTTAACCAAACAGTATGGAAATAATGTACATACTTTACATCCTTCAATTGTCTATACAAAGCCGAGTTTTGAGACAGAAGAACCACTAGAGTATGCTGATTTAAATGAAGATCAACAAGAATTATTTGTAACACAAACAAAAAAAGAGAAAATTTCATTGGGATTGAGTCAATATTATTATAATCAAGAGTTAGAGATGAATCTCTTTCATCGTTTGGCATGGATACAATTTCCGAATGAACGTGTAAATCAAGGTGATATTAATAATGAAATGGGCTATGACGGAGAGTATTTAAATTTGTACAGTAACCTTTTTTACTCATTAGATGAAGATCAAATTCACTCTCTTACGACCTCTCTATCTTATAATCAAAGCAACTATGATATAATGCTGACACATTTTTATAATTATGATTTTATGCTTAATAAAGAGAAAACAAGTTTTGTTAATACGGCATTTATTCATAATTACAATAAGCATAATCAGTGGTTTTTTAATTATGATTATGATTTAGAAAAATTATTCAACCATCAATGGCATGTAGGTTGGGCACATAAACAAAAATGTTGGGGTGCCAAAGTAAGTGTAGGGCAAGAGCGTATTCCAAATATAGATGATTCATTTAAGAATACCATGCTCTATTTTGAACTGAACTTAAATCCATTGGGTGGTATATCCCAAAATATTGAACAAGAATTCTCTTCACAAGGCAGTTAATAGATATGAAAACAGAAGCAAAAGTTGGTCTTTTTATTACACTATCACTCTTTTTTCTTTTTGGTTTATTGTCTCAATTGAGTAGTTTTGACAATCTTTTTAAAAAGAGTTATCCTATCATGGCAAATATTAATGACGGATCAGGATTAAAAGATAAAGCAAAAGTAAAATTCAAAGGGGTTGATATTGGTTATGTTGAGCGAGTAACCTTAAATCATAATGATGTTATCACCCATCTTTTGATTGATGAGGGGATAAACATACCGAGTGATTCAATTATTATGATTTCCCAAGACTCTCTTTTAGGAGGGAAATTTTTAGATATCAGACCAGGTCTCTCTTCGGAAAATTTACAACCCAATGCACTGCTTTCAAAACAAGAGAAGATCTCTTCTATCGCAGATGCTTCAACAGCAGCTGATGAAGCTTTTCAAGAAATAGCCTTTTTAGTTAAAGATCTAAGAGATATCTTTAGTGAGGGTGGTAAAGATGATATTCAATCTACTTTGGCAAATTTAAGAGAGTTTTCTGAACTCTTATCGTCTATTTCTAAAGAAGATAATCAGACCATTCATGAGATATTGACCAATACCAATAACACACTTAATAAATTTGCTTCTATGAGTGATGAGATTTCAACAACATCACAAGAGTTTAAAAAAGTGGGACAGGGAATCAACAAAGATCTTCCTACCATCATGGCACGACTTGATAACATTACAAAATATCTAGATAGCGTAAGTGCAATGCTCAATTCGGAGTTGCCTACAGCCATGGAGAAATTTGTTAAATTAGAAGACAATCTTAATTCTGTTGTCAATGGAAATAAAAATAATCTCTCCAATGCCTTAACTTCAGTTGATGGTTTTTTCTCTGAAGGAAAAGAGACCATGCAAAAGGTTGATAAATATTTGGACAGTATGATAAAGAGTGAGTTACACGTAGAGATGAGATCAGATGAAGTGTATGATGATGATGGTTATTCGAAGTCTCATTTAAACTTAACATTAAAACCTGATCCAACACGTTACTACATGATTGGTGCAACTTCAGGCCCTAGTTTTAAGGCTGACAAATCCTATGCTCAAGGATATGCAGGGAATCAAAAACATGAGAGTGGTGACTTCTTACTTTCGGCACAGTATGGAAAACGTTATGATGATTTACTGTTTCGTGTGGGTCTTATAGAGAGTCAAGGTGGTTTTGGTATAGATTATTTTGCATTGAACGATACTTTAAAAGTCACTGCAAATTTGTATGATTTTAATGCTGTTAATGATATCCGTGGAGATAATGCGAACTTAACGACAACGGTACGGTATCAATTCTTTAAACATATTAATGCGTATATTAGTGGAAACAACATCTTAAACAGTGGAGCAAACAGCATGTCAGCCGGTTTGGGTGTAAGCTTTGTTGACAATGACTTGAAGAACCTTTTAGGTACAGCTGCCAGTGCATCGCAATAGTTGAGTTTTTATGATAGTAAAAGAGAAAAATGACCCTATTTTTAAAGATAGAGAAGAAGCAACGCAAAAGTTAATTGCTGAGCTTCCTTTGAAAATTTTCAACGTGGATAATGTTATTGTTTTAGGTATCAGTGAGGGGGGAGTTTATTTTGCTGATCAATTGGCTAAAAAAATTGGCTGTCGAATGGATATTCTCTTAACAGAGCCTATTTATTCATTGATTAATTCAGAGTTAATTATTGCAATGGTAAGTGAGACTGAAGAAATTGTTATGCATAAAGCTTTGATAGATGCTTTTGATATCTCTAAAGATTATATTTATAGTGAAGCACATCGTAAGTATTCAGAAAATATTTTAGGTCATATTCACAAATATCGTCATGGTGAACTTTTAGAAGATTTAGATGAAAAGTACGTTATCTTGACCGATGAATGTGTTGAAACAGGTTTAACCATGATGACAGCTGTAAAAACAGCAATTTCATTAGGTGCTAAAAATATTTTTATTGCTACACCCATTTTAGATCAAGTTGTTTATGAAAATTTAGTAACCATCTGTGATAATATTTTTTGTCCACATAAAATTGATGATTATATATCAAGAGAGTATTACTATGAAAGTTTAGAGCCGTTTGGTTTTGATGATATAGAAAAAATAATGAAGGAAAGAAAAAATAATGAACGAACAAAACATAGTAATAAGTTGCAATAATTTAGAAGAGAAATATCGATTTAATAAAGTTGCAAAACAAGCAAGTGGAGCTGTACTTTATCATTGTGGTGATGCTGTACTTTTAGCTGCTGTTGCCATTGACCCTAAACCGGTAGATGAAGATTTTTTGCCATTGACCGTACAATATATTGAAAAGAGTTATGCTGCAGCTAAAATTCCCGGTGGTTTTATAAAACGAGAGACAAAACCGGGTGATTTTGAAACCTTAACTTCAAGAATTGTTGATCGAAGTTTACGACCACTTTTTCCTAAAGGCTTTCACTATCCGGTTGTTTTAACCATCACTGTTTTGAGTGCTGATCCTCTTGTTGACATGCAAATAGCAGCAATGCATGCTGCCTCAGCAGCTTTGTATACCTCTGATATACCGGTTAATCAAGTTGTTGCTGCAGTACGTTTAGGAAAGATTGAAGATGAGGTTCTTATTAATCCAACATTGATAGAACAAGAAGACTCTACATTAGATCTTTTAGTGGTAGGTTCCGGTTCAGATATATTGATGATCGAGATGTGTGTTAATGCATCAGAAGTAGAGCATGTTCAATCAGTTAATGAGTTAGAAGAAGAAGAGCTTTTAGAGATTATTGACATTGCACAAGGTGCTATTGAACAAGCGACAGTAGCCTATGAAACAGATTTTACTCCAGCTAAAAAAGAAGAGATTGAAGTCATCATAGCTGAAGATAAAGAAGATCAAGAGCTTTACAAATATATCGCAGAAAATTATGCTGAAGCAGTCTCTAAAGCTGTTCAATCCATGGCAAAAAGTGAACGTAGTCAGGCTTTAAAAGAAGTTAAAACAACAATTATGGATGCATTAGAAGAAAAAAATGGTGAAGAAGCAGATAAAGAATTGGTAAATAAAATGTTGGAGGCCTATAAACGTTCAGTGGTACGTTCACTTATTTTAGATGATAATATACGAGCTGATGGAAGAACTTTAACAGAAGTTCGACCGATTGACATTGAGACCAATCTTTTACCTTCGGTACATGGGTCATGTCTTTTTACTCGAGGTCAAACACAAGCTTTGGTTACAGCAACGTTAGGTGATGCTAAAGCTGCTCAATCGTATGAAATGATTGGTTCTAAAAATACTCTTTATGAAACCTTTATGGTGCATTACAATTTTCCAGGTTTCTCAGTAGGTGAAGCCAAACCTCAAAGAGCTCCGGGTCGTAGAGAGCTCGGACATGGGAATCTTGCAAAACGAGGTTTAGAGCCAACACTTGATGCTAATAGAAGTGGTACGATACGATTGGTTTCTGAAATTTTAGAGTCTAATGGTTCTTCTTCTATGGCAACCGTTTGTGGAGGCTCATTGGCACTCAAAGCTGCTGAAGTAGAGACAGCAAAATTGGTAGCCGGTATTGCAATGGGATTGGTGACCGATGGTACACGACATGCTGTATTAACGGATATTATGGGTCTTGAAGACCATGATGGTGATATGGATTTTAAAATTACGGGTACAGTTGATGGTATAACAGCACTTCAAATGGACATTAAATTGGGGGGAATTGATGCCGAAGTACTTAAAAATGCACTCCATCAAGCAAAAGAGGGAAGGGTTCATATTTTAAACATTATGGAAGAGGCATTAAAAAATTTAGAACCAAGTAATGCCCTTCCGTCAATGGTTGAGTTTTCTGTCGATGGAAGTCATGTTCCTGCAATTATTGGTAAAGGTGGTGGAACCATTCGGGAAATCATTGAAAAATACGGAGTAACGATTGATATAGACAGAGATACCAATGTGGTCAAAATTACAGGTACTTCAAAAGAAAATGTAGAGGGTGCAAAAGAATTTATCGATACCATTATTTCTACACCCGTTAAAAAACAGATGGTCTATGAAATCAATAAACAGTATTCTGGAAAAATAAAAAAAATTGTTGAGTTTGGTCTGTTTATAGAAATGCCAGATGGTTATGATGCACTGCTTCACATTTCAAAAGTTGCTAAAGAGCGTGTGAATAATTTAGGTGAACGTTATAATGTAGATGATGCTATTGATGTTATTGTTCTTGAGCAAAAAGGTAAAAAAGTGGAGCTTTGTACACCGGCTTATTTGCTTTAATTAGATTGTTAAATATTTTGGACAACGGACAATCCCCCTGTGGTTGTCCTTTTTTTGATTCTATTTGTAACATGTATATTAGAAAAAAATCTTTTTTATATTCTTCCTCTATATTAATAATTATCATATCTTATCTTAGTTATAATCGCGTCGTTATTATGAAGTGATAAGTAGGGAAACAGTTTGCATTTATGTGACTGTTGGCATGTACGTTTGTAGATGTTTACGCTATCCGAACAGACTTTAGAACGCAGTCTAAAGGGGACTTAAAGCCCATTAACTTAAGGATTTAAAATGAAAAAGTTTTTTGCACTTTTCTTAGCTCTTTCTGCTGTAGCATTTGCTGCTGACAGTGAAATGGTACAAGCTTACTCAGTAGTTGCTGCTGGTGTTGGTCTTGGTCTTGCTGCTCTTGGTGGAGCTATTGGTATGGGTCACACTGCTGCTGCAACTATTGCTGGTACAGCTAGAAACCCAGGTCTTGGTGGTAAACTAATGACTACTATGTTTATTGCTCTTGCGATGATTGAAGCACAAGTTATTTATACACTTGTTATTGCTCTTATTGCTCTTTATGCTAACCCATTTTTAGGTTAATCTTTAAAGATAATAAAAGCTTGGAGTGGTATAATGCCATTCCAACTAAGTTATAGCACTTTAAAAACTAAATCCTCAGTAAATAGTTTATTTACAATCGTTATCAGTTAGTTCCCATGTGCGTCAGTGGTGGAACGGTAGACACGCTACCTTGAGGGGGTAGTGCCCTACGGGTGTGGAGGTTCAAATCCTCTCTGACGCACCATCTTTTTAATTCTTTTTCCCATAAAATAGCACCTTTCTTAACTTCTTAAATGTATTACAGTTCCTTTTAATGTATAATAATTCCAAAGAAAAGGACATCCAAACGGACACCTTTTTTAATCTCTTTTCACACCTCATCATTACCCATGAGTAATCAGACTCTTTTTTAGCTTTTTTTAGTTTCCTGAGTTATCAAAACACAGTATTGGAGAAAGCATTTTTGGGCAATAGGCTATGAAGTGTGGAGTACAGGAAATGTTGGTAAAAAATGGTAGAATAGATTGGACTAAAAGTCCAAATAAACCAGAAGAGAGCTCTTCTGGTTGAAAAATTGAAACCTATCTCACACAGTCAAAGAAATAGTCAGTCTCAGCAACATCTTTGGTCTCTTCATCCAGTTGATCAAGAACAGCATTGGTAATCCAAGTTAGTAGATTTAATGCTCCTTTGTATCCACTGATAGAGTATCTGTGTAGGTGGTGTCTGTCAAAGATAGGGAAACCAATTCTAATAAGTGGAATACCTGTATCTCTGTAAAGCTCTTTACCATACACATTACCAATGAGGAAGTCTACAGGCTCGGTGAACATTAAACTTCTTAAGTGCCATAAATCTTTACTTGGCCAAATTTGACAATCTTTTGCCCACACGGACTTGTCGATAATGGCTTGCATGTCTGCTTCCCAACCTTTTCTTGGAGCATTGTTACACAATACATGTGTAGGAATACCACCCATCTCAACAATGAATGAAACCAATCCAAGTAGAAAATCAGGGTCACCATAGATGGCAAACTTTTTACCATGCATATAGGGGTAAGAATCTTGCATGGCATCGACCAGTTGTGCTCTTTGTGTTGCCAATACTGCAGGTACTTCTTTACCTGTTAGTTCAGATAGTTTCATAACAAACTCATCTGTTCCGGCCAAACCAATTGGGTTAGAGGTCTCATAACCTTGTTTCCATTTGTTTTTAATGGTCTTAGCAGTTTGAATGGTTGAGTACTTCTGTAACGAGATGGTTGTTTTAGCATTAATGGCTGTTTTAGCATCAGCCAATGATGTACCACCTGCGTAGAGTTGATACTCACCGGCACCTGTGTTCCACTGCTCTTCGTGGTCACCAAGCATAACAATTTTGTCACTAAAGAGTTTAGAAATCTCTTTTACTTCAGCCAATGACCCAAGGTATGGCTCAAACCCGGGAATAATGTTAATACGCTCTTCATCAACCACTTTTTCAGATTTTGGTGGATTAAGTTGCTCCAACATCGCTTTCATCATGTTGTCATAACCTGTAATGTGTGACCCTACAAACGATGGTGTGTGTGCATAGGTAATCGGTAGCTCATCAAGCTCACCTTCTGCATCTTCTCTAGCCCCTGAAATAAAGGCATTTAAGTCATCACCGATAACTTCTGCCATACAAGTGGTACTTACAGCAATATGTTCTGGTTTATACATCGCGTTACAGTTTCTTAGACCATCTTTCATGTTTGCCAAACCACCAAATACAGCAGCAGACTCAGACATGGAATCCGATACACATGGCGTTGGTTCTTTAAAGTGTCTTGTAAAGTAACTTCTAAAGTACGCCACACATCCATGACTTCCATGAACATACGGCATGGTACCTTCAAAACCAAGACCAGCCATAATCGCACCAAGAGGTTGACAGGCTTTAGCAGGGTTAACGGTAATTGCTTCTCTTGCCAAGTTCTTTTCACGGTACTCCCAAGACTCTGTCCACTTTTGAACTTCATCTACTTTGGCAGGGTTGATTGAACCCATGTTACCTTCAAACTCTTTTTTGTTTTTTAAAACTTCTTGATACTCAGGTTTTAAAAACAGCTTTTGTCCATTTACAATATTATTTACGTCTTGCATCTTAAGCTCCTACCTCTTCTTTTGTTTCCCATGGTGCCTTAGTATGGTTCCATACTGGTGAGTTCATTGCCAAATCCATATCTTTTGCGAAAATAGCAAAGGCATCGTATCCGTGATATGGCCCAGAGTAATCCCATGAGTGCATCTGTCTAAATGGTAATCCCATTTTTTGGAACACATACTTCTCTTTTACACCGGCAGCTACTAAGTCCGGTTTGATTGCGTGTACAAATTTCTCTAACTCATATTCGTTAACATCATCATAAATTAGTGTACTTCTAGCGATGTCCTCTTTGGTTCTTTTGTAGTCATCACCATGTCCAAACTCGTAACCCGTTCCTACGATTTCCATACCTAAATCTTCATACGCACCAATAACGTGACGTGGTCTAAGTCCACCCACATAAAGCATTACTTTTTTACCTTCAAGTACAGGTTTATATTTTTCAATCACTTCATCGGTCATTTTTGTATATTTTGCGATAACAGCTTCAGTTTTTTCTTGAATACTCTCGTCAAAGAAAGCAGCAATTTTTCTTAAAGACTCCGTTGTTTTAGATGGTCCAAAGAAGTTGTACTCCATCCAAGGAATACCAAATTCTTGCTCCATATGTCTAGAGATATAGTTCATTGAACGGTAACAGTGAAGTAGGTTGAGTTTTACTTTTGGTGTAATTGCCATCTCTTTGTAGGTAGCATCCCCCGACCATTGAGCAACCACTCTAAGTCCCATCTCTTCAAGTAGAATTCTGGTTGACCATGCATCACCACCGATGTTATAATCTCCAATGATGGCTACATCATAATCGGTTGATTCAAATGTTTGTCTAGCCGTTGAATCGGTCATCACTTCATCTCTAATGGCATCGTTGGCAAGGTGGTGCCCTAGTGATTGAGAAACTCCTCTAAACCCTTCACATGAAACGGCAATGGTTGGTGTATCTGTCTCTTTTTTATGCATTTTTGCCACGGCTTGAATGTCATCACCAATCAGACCGATTGGACACTCTGACTGAATGGTAATACCATTGTTCAATGGGAACAACTCATCAATCTCTTCGAGTGCTTTTTTAAGCTTTTTATCTCCACCAAATACAATATCTTTTTCAGAGAAGTCGGTTGAAAAATTCATTGTTACAAAGGTATCAACCCCTGTTGTACCAATGTAGTAGTTTCTTCGTCCAGCACGGCTGTATTGACCACAACCAATAGGTCCATGAGAGATATGAATCATATCTTTAACCGGTCCCCAAACAACCCCTTTTGACCCAGCGTAAGCACAACCTCTTTGGCTCATAACTCCTGGAACGGTCTGTTTGTTACTTCGTGTCTTATCACACGCCCCTTTAACACCCTCAGGTGTGTCTACACCTAGGTGTTTCGCTCTATTTTTTGCAGCTTTAGCAGGATAAATTTCAAGTACTTCTGCTATCGCCTTTTTCTGTAACTCTTCTAATGTTTCAGTTCCCATTGTATCTTCCTTTTAAATTGATCTTTGTCTAAACTGTTTTTTGTTGCAGAACGGTAGGGTGCATTTCAATGCACCATATTTCATGAGCTTTGATGGTGCAATAAATTGCACCCTACGTGATTTTTACAACGTTACGCTACTGAAACTCTGTATAAAAGCATGTCATCTAAATTTTGACACAACTCTTTCGTTACCTCACCATCAACGGCTTTTGAGATTTCACTAATTTGATACTTGTTGGTGTAATAGACCATTTTACTTTCACCTGCAACATCAGCACTCTCAAAATAATCAACAAAGGCTGTATGTGCAAATGTTCCTTCTGGAACGGTTAAATTAACAATTACTTCACCTTTAGTAGTTTCACCTGTAAGGCTTACAACTTTACCGGTTGCCTCTACACCCTCTTCAACTTTTGCAATTACCTTGTCAAAAGCCACATCATTACCTTCACTTGCCGGGAAATGGTATCCACATATAAACATTTTATTCTCCTTAAAAGTTTTTATTATTTTTTTTATCTGAACAATGTTCAGATAAAATTCCTCTCACTAAAGTTTCACCTATTGGTTCAGAAAAGTTTTTTACTTCTTTTCTTTATTAGGCTTCACCCTCTTTTTTACCAACGATTGCATCTTCAACATCGTCTTCTAAACCAAATTCCATTAACAAATCTTCAAGATCATCCATCTCTAATGGTGTTGGAATAACTTTAAGATCATTGGCAATAATTTTTCTAGCCAACTCTTTGTACTCCATTGCTTGGTCATGATTTGGTGAATACTCAACAACTGTCATTCTTCTAAGCTCTGCTCTTTGTACGTGGTTTGAACGTGGTACAAAGTGTATCATCTGTGTTCCCAATGATTTCGCCAACTGTTTCGCTAGGTCATACTCTTTATCGGTCATACGAGCATTACATACAAGACCGGCAAGTCTAACACCACCTGTGTTTGCATACTTCAAAATACCTTTTGAAATGTTGTTTGCTGCATACATTGCCATCATCTCACCTGACATTACAATGTAAATTTCTTGAGCTTTTCCTTCACGAATTGGCATGGCAAATCCACCACAAACCACGTCACCAAGAACATCATAAGATACAAAGTCTAACTCATCGTCATACGCTCCCTCTTCTTCAAGAAAGTTAATCGCTGTAATAACACCACGACCGGCACAACCTACTCCAGGCTCTGGTCCACCAGACTCGGTACACATAATGTAACCTTCAGTTATCTCATTGTTATCCGGGTGAAACTCTGCAGCACCTGGCTTACATACATCTTCAAGCTCCAAATCTTCAACGGTACCGGCTTCAGAAGCCAATTGCATAATTGTATTTTGAGCTTTTTCATGAAGGATAAGTCTGGTTGAATCTGCTTTTGGATCACAACCAACAATTAAAATCTTCTGACCATAGTAGTGAACCATAGCAGCCAATGTATTTTGAGATGTAGTAGATTTACCAATCCCACCTTTTCCGTAAAACGCTATCTGTCTTAATTCTGACATCTTGTCTCCTTATTTTTTTAAAAGAATTTAATAACAGCAGTACTAATGCATTTAGTGTTCCACAAGGTGAAAAAATATTTTTAAAAAAATAAAAATGCTTTTAAATGGCTATTTTTAGAGATTTTTAAATTAATGGGAGAAAAATTATCTGATTTTTTGAATTTGATTTTTGAGAAAAAAGTAAAAGACATTTATGGTTTTTTTGGGTTCAAAAATGTCTTTTTAATGTCATTTTTTGTAAATAAAAATAGACGTACATCAAATAGTCTATAGGGAAGTTTGTAATGAAGTTAATAGTTAAAATGCTAAAGTCTCCCTCGTTTATAAATCGAATATGCCAAGACAACACCCATACTAAAAGCTATTCCAAAACCAATAATGCCCAACAAAGGAATCTCATAAACAAGTGGTGGGGTTTTAGCCAAAAGTACCAATGATGAACCAATCAGCGTCGAAGCGATAATAATGGAAACCGTTAAACGATTAAAGGATTTTTCGATACTTTGTTCCATCTCTTCTAGTCCTTTATGTTCAAACTCTACTCTAAAGTGACCCCGTTTCATCTGTTCTAGAATCTCTTTTAATGTGCGAGGGGTATAATCAAAAAAATCTTTTATCTCTTTAGGGAAGTTGCTAATGGTTTTAAGAACATTGTTTAAGGAGAGAGCCTCATTATAAAATTTTTTTATAATGGGCGTTATGGCTCTCATGGCATTAAAGTTTGGATTAAGTTTGGTTCCTACCCCTTCAATGGTTACAATGGATTTAAAGAGTAGATAATAGCTACTTTTAAAAGCAATAGTATGTTTAGAAGCCAAGGAGGTAATGTCTGTAAAAAGCTCTTTAATTTTTATCTCTTTGAGGTTTAGGTAGAGATACATGTTGATAATATTACTCATCTCTTTAATAAAATTCTTTTTATCTATGGTGTCAGGGAAATTGGTCATATTTAGAATATCCAAAGAAGCTTTCTCTGCTTCCTTTTTTGATAAATGATAGACCAAGTCCATGAGTTTTTTATGCTCCTCCTGGCTAATAGATCCCATAATTCCAAAATCTATAAAAGAGATTTTTCCATCATAGGTAACCAAAAGATTACCGGGATGAGGATCAGCATGAAAAAAACGATGTTTAAATATTTGCTCACAGAGCAGTTCAAACCCTAAATCTACTATGTTTAAGTGATTAATTTGATGGGCATCTAACGCTTTAATATTTGAGATTTTAATCCCCTCTATGAACTCCATGGTTATAATTTTTTTGCTTGAATATTCACTATAGAGTTTGGGAACTTTTATACGGTTATCTTCTTTGAACATCATTTCAAATCGGCTTAAATTCATCGCTTCAAGTTTAAAATTGAGTTCATTTTTGATACTTTTTTCAAACTCTTTAGTTATCTCTGCCATTGAATGAATACCATACTCCACAAAAGCATGGTCAAACATAGAGGCAATCTGTTTTAAAATATCCAAATCATTATAGATCATCTCTTCAATATGAGGTTTTAAAATTTTCACCACCACTTCATCTCCATTGAAAAGTTGCGTTCTATACACTTGCCCAATAGAAGCCGTTGCTAGTAAAATTAAGGGCTTGGAAAAAATTTCATCTTGCTCTTTTCCAAACTCTTCTTTAAATATAGGGATAATCTCATCCATACCAACAGGTGTTACATGGTCTTGAAGTTTTTCAAATTCTTCTACCAACTCTAGTGAGATTAAATCAGGTCTGGTTGATAACATTTGTGCCAATTTAATAAAGGTTGGTCCCAACGCTTCTACTGTTTTTTTGATCCTTTGACTATCGGTTAAGCTATCTTGCTGACGTTTTTCAAAAATAGGGAGTTTAAAACTCCCATCAAAATGTATCTTTTTTAAAATATCATCAAAGCCATTTTTAGACAACACAGAGACAATATGTGTCACTCTTTTAGTATTGGCAATGGTTTGAGAGAGTTTAATCATATGACTAGTTACCGTTAGTTTTATTTTGAGTGGTCTTTTTTGTTTCTGAATGCTCTTTTTTTTCTAAGGCTTCTTGAGCACCTTTAATGGCTCCTTGTGCTGCTTTGGCCAACACATCAAATGCCAATTCACCAAATGCTTTAAACTCTTTGGCAATGGCTAGAGTATCCTCTTTAATATCTTCGGTAAGATTGTTGTGTAACGCTTCAAGTTTTTTAAATCGATTTCCCATTTCACCTTGTAGTGAACCTTGTACGGCATCCATGGCTCCTTCATTAGAAGCTTTAATATTATCGGCTGTTAATTCTCCTAGCTCTTCAAGTGTAGAAGCTGTGGTATCAAGTACATCTTTTACGATTTCATGACCCATATCTTTATCAAAGGTTAATTCATCAACAATCTTTCGCGTTGCATCTTCTACAATTTTAGCAATATTGACAATGGTTAGTTCATTGGACTCTTTGGCTAACTTTAAATCTTCAGCTAGGGTTTTTAATTTCTCGTCTAACATTATTCATCCTTTTTTATTCTATTTTGTACGATTTATTATAGCACTTTTTGATTATACAAGGGTGTGTTGTTTTTATATAAACACAGCAATAATTTTATGGAACAGTTCTTGCATTGACCATTGTAATAATAGCCCATTGAGGAGTACGATTTATGAAACACCAAGAAGCACTAAAAGCCTATAGAGCAAAAGATTATACAACAGCATTAAGTATGTGGGAAGAGGAAGCCAAACACAAAAGTGACCAAGCGATGGCAAATTTGGGTTTGATGTACCTCAAAGGTGAGGGCGTTACGAAAGATTTTTCTAAAGCCAAAGCATGGTTTGAAAAAGGAAGTGAATTTGACAACGACTCTGCGAATTATAATTTAGCACTGATGTACCAAAGTAAAATTGGGGTTGAGGAAGATATGGATAAAGCTGTAGAGTACTTTAGACGAGCGACACGACACAATCATCAGTTAGCAAATTTTAGATTGGGTTTGATTCTTTTAAAAGACCGAACTCAAGAAGCACAAGTTAAAGAGGGGTTTGAGTGTATGCTCAGTGCTGCTAAAGCAGGTCATGCCATGGCAAAAATTCAGATGGGTGGCGTGGACAGAGAAATCAATACCTCTGCCACACCCAATCAACTCTTTAGAGCTAAAAGTGTTGATGAACAATTGGAAGTAGTCACCGATGCCATTGACCGATACATTCGTCCGATGCTCATTAAAGATGGGGGAAACATTATGATAATTGACTATATTGCCGAACCACAAATAGAGATTCGTTTAGCCTATCAAGGAGCCTGTGCAGGGTGTTCACTCTCGGCTACCTCGACCTATGATTTGATTAACAACACGCTCATGCAAGTGATTGATGAGAACATACAAGTCTATGTGATATAGGTAGAGTGTTATGATAAAAATAGCTTTTGCCTCTAAAGATAATGTTTATGTTAATCAGCACTTTGGCTGGTGTGAAACATTTTTTATTTATGAGATAACCCCTACCGAATCCTACTTTATTCATGAGGTGGACGCTTCTCTTAAACAAGAGAGTGAAGTAGACAAACTCAACTATAAAATTGCTTGTCTGGACGAGAGTAATATTGTTTATGTATTGCAGTTAGGACCAAAAGCTTCGACTATGGTTAAAAGTGCAGGAATTTACCCGATGCAATCCTCAGGTGAAACCCAAAAGATAGAAGAGGTAATAACAGCCCTTCAAAAAATGATGTCTGGCTCAACTCCTCTTTGGTTAAAACGTATCATGATAAAGGCTGAGGTATGAGTAACGCGATAAAAATAAGTCAAAATGTTTATTATATTGGGGTGAGTGATGCCGATATACGTACTTTTGACATTATTATGAAGACAGCCAATGGAACGACCTATAACGCTTACTTGATTAAAACAGAAGAGGGTGTGATTATTTTAGATACCGTTAAAGAGGAGTTTCAAGAGGAATTTTTTTCTAAAGTGGAGTCACTCTGTTCCTATGATGATGTTAAATACATTGTGATGCACCACCTAGAGCCTGACCACAGTGGAGCGTTACCAGAACTCACCAAAAGAGCTCCTCAGGCTAAAGTCTTTATTTCACCCATGGCACAACCCATGTTAAAGTCCATAGGTAAACGAGACAGCATGGAGTTTGAGACGGTTTGGACGAATAAAGAGCTTAAATTGGGTTCTAAAACGCTCAAATTTTTAAGCACTCCTAATCTTCATTGGCCCGAGACCATGAGTTCTTATTTGGTTGAGAACAAAATCCTTTTTAGTGGCGATGTTTTTGGAAGCCACTACTATGACAGCCGTATTTTTGATGACTTGGTGGGGGACTTTGACTATGCGTTTAAGTACTACTATGACCATATCATGAGACCGTTTAAGACGGATGTTCTTAATGCATTAAGACTCTATGAGCCTTTAGAGATTGATATCATTGCTAACCTACATGGTCCTATTATTCGCCATGACCCTAGCAAATATCTTAACCTCTATAAAAAATGGAGCAGCAAAGATGAGAAGCTTCATGGTAAAAAAGTGGTTTCTATCTTCTATGTAACTTCCTATAAAAATACCAAAGAGATGGCTCAATCGATTTTTGATGGGATTGAAGCCAATGAATCTCTAATCGCTAATATTTATGACCTAACAGCACTCGATGAGTCCAATATGATTTCAATTTTAGAAGAGAGTACGGGAATTATTGTCGGTTCACCTACCATTAATGGTGATGTCCCCAAACCTGTTTGGAATTTACTTTCATGCATGATGCTGATTGAAAAACGAGGTAAATTTGGTGGCTGTTTTGGCAGCTATGGCTGGAGTGGTGAGGCTGTTGAGATGATGAACAGCCGTTTAAAATCACTTAAATTTAGAGTACCTCTTCAACCCATGAAAATCAAGCTCATTCCAACCCAAAAAGAATTATTGGATTGTTATGAATATGGTTTTGAGTTTGGAGAAGTGGTCAATGGAAAAATGATGGAGATGACACTATGAAACAACTACTATTAGAGAAAATGGAAGCGAAAGTTATGCTACTGCTACAAGTTCATGCAAAATGGGAAGTCGCACCCCATGTCGCCAAAACCTCACTGATGATGGGACACCTCTACTCCGATTTGGGGTTGCGAAACCGTTTTGAGATGGGGCGTTATATGAAACAGCATTTTCCTCTGTTGGCTGATAAAAAACCGAAAAATAAATTGTGGAAAAAGTTTATCTATGACTCCATAGGTGAGGTTGCTCCTGCTTGTGCCGAATGTAAAGACAGCATTAACTGCTTTGCGTGTAATGACGCTGAGATGGAATTGATGAATTTTAATTCTGTGTCAGCTTAAGAAAATTAATAAAAGAGGAAAAAGAATATGGAAGTCTATTTAGACAACAACGCAACAACGAAAGTTGACCCAAAAGTTTTAGAGGAGATGTTGCCTTTTTTCTGTGACATTTATGGAAACCCAAACTCTTTACATCGATTTGGAGCTGGAACACATCCTAAAATGTTAGAGGCATTGGACTACCTTTATGAAGGGATTGGTGCTGCTGATGAAGATGATATTGTGATTACAGCCAATGCTACTGAAGCGAATAATTGGGTCATTAAAGGAGCGTGGATAGAATACATTTTAAATGGTAATAAAAATCACATTATCACCTCAGAAGTGGAACATCCAGCCATTACAGCTACGTGTAGATTTTTAGAGACTCAAGGGGTAAATGTTACCTATCTTGAGGTTAATGAAGAGGGTGTTTTAGATGCCCAGTCGGTTAAAGATGCAATTCGTGAAGATACAGCATTGGTCTCCATTATGTGGGCAAACAATGAGACAGGGAAACTCTTTCCTGTTAAAGAGATAGGTTTAATTTGTAAAACGACTGGAGTTCCTTTTCACTCCGATGCCACTCAAGCCATAGGTAAAGTCAAAGTGGATGTTCAAGCCAATGATGTGGACATGATTTCATTTTCAGCTCATAAATTCCATGGACCAAAAGGGGTTGGTGGACTCTATATTAAAAAAGGTGTTTCATTACCTCCTTATATGCATGGTGGTGAACAGATGGGTGGACGAAGAGCAGGAACGGTTGATGTGGCTTCCATGGTTGGTATGGGAAAAGCGATGCAGATGGCAACCAATACCATGGCAATCGCCTATGAGAAAAACCATGTAGGAATGTTGCGTGACAAACTTGAAAAAGCGATTTTAAAAATTCCTGATACGGTGGTTATTGGTGGAAGAGAAAATCGAACGCCCAATACCACACTGATTTCTATACGTGGTGTTGAAGGCGAGTCGATGTTGTGGGATTTAAACCAAAATGGTATTGGAGCGAGTACAGGAAGTGCTTGTGCGAGTGAAGATTTAGAAGCCAATCCTGTGATGAACGCATTTGGAAGTGACAGCGAGTTGGCACATACAGGTATTCGTTTTTCACTCAGTAGATTTAATACCGAAGAGCAGATAACCAATGCTGTAACACGTTTAAGAGGAATATCAAGCTCGTATGCGTATACCCCCAAAAAATACGCGTAGGTCAGGGTGTCCCCACCCCGACAATATATAGGTTTTAAAAATAAATACCAACAAAGGAAAATAAAATGGCAAAAAATGACTTAGTATCGGGTTCAATTTGGGATGAGTACTCAAATATCGTAACCGACAGAATGAACAACCCACAACACCAAGGTGAGATAAGAGAGGAAGAGGCAGAAGCTCTTAATGCAACGTTGATTGTAGCTGATTTTGGAGCAGAAAGTTGTGGTGATGCCGTACGACTCTACTGGGCAGTTGAAAACAATACGGACAAAATTGTGGCGTCTAAATTTAAAAGTTTTGGTTGTGGTACAGCCATTGCTTCTAGTGACATTATGACAGAGCTTTGTTTAGGTAAAACAGTGGATGAAGCTGTAAAAATTACCAACATCGATGTGGAAAAAGCAATGCGTGACACACCTGATGTTCCAGCTGTTCCTCCTCAAAAAATGCACTGTTCGGTTATGGCGTACGATGTCATTAAAAAAGCTGCTGCACAATACAAAGGGGTCGATATGGAGAGTTTTGAGACCGAGTTCATCGTTTGTGAATGTGCAAGAGTAACACTTGATACACTCAAAGAGGTGATTAAAATCAATAAACTCTCAACACTCGAACAAGTAACGGATTACACCAAAGCAGGAGCATTTTGTAAATCCTGTATTAAAGAGGGTGGACATGAGAAGAAAGATATCTACTTGGTCGATATTTTAGAAGATACCCTTAAAGAGATGGAACAAGAGAAACTCAAAGAGGCAGCCAATACCACCGAATCGGGAGCCAATGATTTTGATAAAATGACCATTGTTCAACGTATCAAAGCTGTTGATGCTGTCATAGAGAGTGACATTCGACCAATGCTTATTATGGACGGTGGAGATATGGAGATTATAGATATTAAAGAGAATATGCCACACTATGATCTTTATATTCGATACCTTGGAGCCTGTTCGACTTGTTCTACAGGGAGCACAGGAACGCTTTATGCGATAGAGTCGGTGTTAAAACAGAAAGTTGATGAGAATATGAGAGTTTTAGCAATTTAAGCATAAGCTTTCTGGAACACTATCTGTATAGTCAAACTATATGGGTGGTTGTTTCATTATATACTAAAGAATATAACGCTACACTTCAACCCGAGTTTTGGTTTTTTTTGATAACCGTTATATACTAAAGACTATAAGGAAAAACATGGAGATTTCATCCAACTTAACACTAGAACTGTTTAACCAACCCTTTCTACTGGAAAAGCGTATAGAACTGCTTTTTGCCATAGAACGTGTCGGTTCGATTAGTAAAGCAGCCAAAGAGGTTCCCATGAGTTATAAGTCGGCATGGGAAGCTGTAGATGCCATGAACAATCTCTCTCATACCCCTATTTTAACCAAAGTGACAGGTGGAGCCGGTGGTGGGGGAACCCAACTGACAGCCTATGGGAAAAATCTACTTAAGAGCTATACGCTTTTAAAAGAAGAGCAAAAGAAATTTTTAGAACACCTCCGTACCTTAACCGACATCGATACGGGAACGTTTAAAACCATAGGAAGGATAGCCATGCAAATTAGTGCTAGAAATCAGATACAAGGATACATTAAAAAGATTGAAAAAGGTCGTGTAAATGCCAAAATTGTGGTCGAGCTTGGTGGTGGGAATAGCTTAGTCTCTATCATTACACACAATGCAGTAGAGGCTCTCAATCTACAAGAAGACGACGAAGTTACCAGCTTTTTTAAATCAAACTCTGTTTTTATCGGGGTGGGTAATAATCTTGCCATTAGTGCTAGAAACCAGCTTAAAGGAGTCATCGAACGGATTCATTTAGGTGAGGTCAATGGTGAAGTAGTGGTCAACATAGGTAGTAGTAACAACATTGTCTCCATTATTACCAAAGATGCGATTAATAATATGGAACTCAAAGAGGGCATGGAAGTTAGTGCCATTATTAAAGCCTCTGATGTGATGATAGGACGGTAGAATGAAAAAGCTCAATCTATTACTGCTCTTACCCTTAACTATCTATGCTCAAAATGAAGTCAAACAGATACTCAAACCCAATTCCACGGTAGTGGATGTAGTGGTTCCTACTGAAATTGATGCGTTAAGTGAGATGTTAAGTGAGGGTATCTTTTATGGACGATTACGTTCCAATAACTTCTATTTTGATTGGGAAGATGAAGTTGAGGGAAAAACTAAAGACCACTACACCATGGGAATTGGTGGAAGCCTTAGTTATAAAAGTGCGTACTTAAAGGGTTTAGGTTTCACAACAGGACTCTACACTACTCAAAATCCACTGCACATGAGTGACGATAATTTTAAATACTACAAAGTAGGAAAAGGAGTTATGAGCCGTTACAATGTAGCGACTAGAGGAGAGTACGGTCTGACCTCATTAGCCCAAGCCTATGTGGAGTACAAAGATGATGCAACATCATTAAAAGTGGGTCGTCAAATTTTCGAGAGTTACCTGACCAAAAGTAATGATATTAAGATGATACCCAATACCTTTGAAGGTGTTACTGTTCACTCAAAAGTAGTTCCCAACCATAATCTAAAACTAGCCTACCTTAGCAAACAGAAACTACGAGACCACAGTGACTTTCATCATCTTTTTGCTTACCAAGATGATATTTCTATTGATCCATATGCGAATTGGTTAGAAAATGATGATACAGCAATGCACCAAGGAATCACGGTCAATAAATTAAAAGCCAAAGGAATAGATGATCGACTGCTTTTGTTTGAGATTGACAACGGTAAAAAAAATGACTTTAGCTATATGTTTAATTACACAGCTGTACCTGAACTTTTTGCCTCTTCTACAGTGGATATGAGTTACAAGTTTTTGGTTAACGATTTTACTGTTGCCCCGGCACTGCGTTATATGCATCAGTTTGATTATGGTGCAGGCAAGATAGGAGGGGCGAACTTAAAAACAAAAAACATCGCCTACACCAATCCCGACAGTGTAGAGAGTGATTTGTATGGTGCTAGAGTTGATGTAGCTAAGGACAAGTGGCAAATACGAACAGGGTTTAGTAAGGTGGCAGACAAAGCTGACATTATCTCTCCGTGGAGGGCTTTTCCGACCAATGGTTTTGGCTATACCCTTTTACAATACAACTGGTATGCCAATACTACCTGTTATGTAATGCAGGGAGATTATGATTTTACAGAAGAGAAGCTTCATGTTCAAATGCGTTTAGGGCTTCAAGATTTTGATGATGATAAATCAGGTGTGCAGGCAGACAGCAATGTCTATCAACTGGATTTTATAAAACAGTTTGAGGAGTTGCCTAATTTTTATACGAAATTGCGTATGGTTTTTGTGAGGGGTGATGATACTATTGTTGCTTTGGATGGCTCTAAGAAGTTGAATCCGTCATATAATGATGTTCGGGTTGAGTTGAATTATTTATTTTAAAAAAAGGAACAGTATGTTAAAACAAACAATCTTAGGAACGCTACTCTTTAGTAGTCTACTTTTAGCCGATAAAGCAACCATTTTTGCAGCAAGTGATTTAAAATTTGCTCTTGATAACATTAAAGAAGAGTTTTTAAAACAGCACCCCAATGATACGTTAACCATGATTTATGGTAGTTCTGGAAAAGGGATGATTCAGGTAGAAAAAGGAGCTCCTTATGATCTCTATTTTTCAGCCAATATGGATTTTGTAGAGAAACTCTACACAAAAGGGCATATTGTCACTAAACCTAAGCTCTATGCAATTGGACGTATTGTCATTTGGAGTAAACATAAAGAGTTCAATGCTACTAGAGGATTTGAAAATTTTAACGCTCCATGGGTGAAGAGAATTACCATTGCTAACCCTCTTCATGCCCCGTATGGCGAAAAAGCCAAACAGGCGATGGAGTCACTAAAAATATATAAAGCATTAAAGCCTAAAATAGTTTTTGGTGAGAACATTTCACAAACAGCAGGATACATCAGTACTGAGGCAGCTGATATAGGAGTGATTGCCCTCTCATTGGCTTTAGCTCCAGTCATTTCCGATAGCCAATTTAACCAATACCATCTTATCGACAACAAACTACATGAGCCTCTTAATCAAGGTTATGGAATTACCAAAGTTGGTTTAAAATCACCCTTGGCAGAACAGTTTTATAAGTTTATGCAAACTAAAAAGGCAAATGAGATTATGGAATACTATGGGTTTGTTCAGTGAACCAGCTCACAGTAATCCTTATTCAAATAGAGCATGTAGAAAGTTTACATCATCTCACTTTCAGTTTAGGAAAACAAACCATTCAAGTATTGAGTTTGGAGTTGGCCTCCAATTTAAAAGTGGGTAGCAGGGTAAAACTTAGTGTCAAATCAACCGACATTGCCCTTGCTAAAAACTTTACTGGTCAGTTGAGCTATGCCAATCAGTTAAAGGCTAAAATAACCCATGTGAATAACGGAAAACTACTCAGTAGCATTGGGCTTGATGTTAAAGGGCTTGCGTTGGAAAGTGTGATTACGCTGAATGCTTCTTTGGCAATGGCGTTGCAAGAGGGAGATGATGTGGTAGTTTTGGTTAAGGGGAGTGAGGTTTCGGTTTGTGCTTAAGAATCTTCATATTTCCGTAAAATATGATATAATACAGAAGTACAGTTACTAAAAAATAACTTTTTTTTGGAAATATAATGAAAAATATACTTATAGAACAGAATCCCCATTGGAATAATAGAATCAATAGTTCGATTACCCGTGAAAAACTGGCACAACTTATTGAGTACCTTCCACTTCGACAAGTTATTACCATCTCAGGTATACGACGATGTGGGAAAAGTACTTTGGCTAAACAGGCAATTGATTATCTAATTAAGAGTGGGGTTAACCCCTATAATATTCTGTTTGTTAATCTTGAACAGCCTTACTTTTTAGAGTATAAGCATGATGCCAACTACCTTAATACTGTTTATGATGAGTATCTAAAACTTGCCAATCCACGAGGGAAAACTTATGTCATTTTTGATGAAGTTCAGTTTTTTGAGAACTGGCAAGTTTTTATCAAAAGTAAATATGAGAGTTCGGATATTAAGTTCATTATTACAGGTTCTAACTCCTCTTTGCTCTCTAACGATTTAAATACTCTGCTCAGTGGTCGCACTTTGGGTATTCATTTAGAGACATTTTCTTTCAGAGAGTTTTTAGACTATAAGCAGATAGCTTATAGCAATGAGATAGAACGAATAACCCATAGAATAGCCATTGCAAGAGCCAAAGAGGAGTATTTAACTTGGGGTGGATTTTATGAAGTTTTTGACGAGGAACAAGAACATATAAAGAGAGAGATACTTATATCGTATGCTAAAAATATTATCTACCAAGATATTGTACCACGGTATGGCATACGAAACTCCAGTGAGTTGGAACGACTTTTTTTCTATCTGCTTTCTACGGCAACAGGCATTGTCAACTACAGTAAGTTAGCAGAAATTTTTGATATAAGCGATAAAAGCATCAAAGAGTATATTGGTTATTTTGAAGAGGTATTTTTGCTTAGACGAATAGATAGGTATCATACCAAACCCAAAGAGAAGATTCGTTCTTCTAAAAAAATATATCTAAACGATAATGGCTTTTTACAGATAGCCCCTAAACACTCTAAAAATCTGGGTACAGCATTGGAAAATAAGGTTTTTAATGTTCTTTATGCCAATGACAACAGTGTAACGTATATGAGAGAGAAGTATGAGGTTGACTTCTATAGTCACAAAACACTCTATCAAGTAGCCTATGATATTGAAGATGAGAAGACGCGAAAAAGAGAGTTGGGTGCGTTTAAATATTTTAAGAGTGAGGATACTCAGACTTGTAAATTGATTACATTTGATACGAATGAATTGGTTGATGATATTGAAGTTTTGAGTTTTGATGAGTTTGTTTTGGATGAGATAGGGAGTAGAGGTTGAAGAATACTGAAAAACCGTCGGATACCGTCGGAAAAGTGTCGGATAATTTAACACCTCTTAGTTTTCAAGAAGAAACAATAATTACTTATTTAGAAGAGCATAAGCGTATGGTTTCAAAAGAGGTAGAAAAACTTTTAAGAATTAAAGAGAGTCGTACTAGGGAGTTGTTGAAGCAGATGGTTGAAAAAGGGATTATTCGTCGTTTAGGTAGTGGGCGTAGTACTTATTATGTGTTAGGAAAGAGTTAATGGAACTGGTTTATTTATGGGTTGAAGAGTATAAGAATATTTATAAGCAGGGGTTTAATTTTTCTCCTAGATTTAATTGTCATTATGATGGTGAAAACTTAACAGTTAAAGAAAATATTGATGAGGATGGGAATAAACAATATATAGAAAACTTTTTTGGTAAAAATATTAATGTTACGGCTATTGTTGGGAAAAATGGGAGTGGGAAGAGTAGTATATCGGAAATGATTCTTCCAAAAGTTCCACATAAAAGACATAATAAATATATAATAGTTGCATATAATTGTAATGATGATAAGTATTATTCATATGATAATGTAGAATTTGAGATATTAGGTTCAAAAAAAAGTCATGTTAAATCAAGTGTAGAAGTAAGTTCTTCAGGGGTTGAAATTGGAGCAAAAGAAAATAGAGATTATAATCATAATATTCTCTATTTGAATGGTTTGAATTTTGATTTTAGAACTTCCACAAAATATCAATACAGTGATGCTAATGATCATATATTTATACCAAAATATATTAATCAATATAGAAAAAATTTGAATCTCTTTAAGAATAAAACATTTTTTTATGAATTTGATAAAGTTAGATTTATATTAAAAGAGTTCAATATAAATGATAGTATTGAAGACATAAATCAAGTTCAAGTTCTTGAAAAATTAACTAGTATGGAAAAAATAGAATTAGAAGAAAATTTAGGGTTTTCTCTTTCAGATGACTTATTTTGCCAAACATTAAAAAGAGCATTAATAAGATTCTATCTTAGACAAAAAGATTTCAAAGATAAATATCAATCTGAACATATTCATAAACTTTTTTTAATTAATGATTGTTTTGAAATAAACAAAGAAGATTTTTCTTTTATTCCTAAAATTGATGATATTCTGGAAGCATTAGAATACCTTAAGGACAAAAAACTTTTAGAAAAGGTTGATATTCAAAATAATTTAAGAATATATTTTGAGCTAAATATAGAAGATACTAACTTAGATAAATTATGGATATTTGAAAACTTCTTTGATATTCCTAATTTTTTAGGAACAAAACAAGAAAATTTACCAATTTTTGATTTAGAACTATATGATTCTAAAAAAAATATGGTGTATAATTTATTATCAAATGGTGAAAAACACTATATAAGGTTAATAATTGAAATTATTAGTAATCGTAGTGGAGGTGACTTAAATAAACAACCAAAATTTTATTTTTTTGATGAAATAGAAACTTCGTTACATCCAGAGTGGCAAAAAAAAATATTTTGTGATATAAATAATATTTTTAGAATTTTGGACAAAAATGTTCATTTGATTTTTTTAACCCATTCTCCTTTCCTCTTATCAGACATACCAAAACAAAATATAGTTTTTTTAGACACTTACAAAAAAGAAAAAACAGAAAAAAAATATCCTAAATTAAAATTACCAAACGATATTAAAGATGGATACTGCATTAATGTGAGCAAAGAAATTAACCTTAATACTTTTGGACAAAACATTCATACACTTTTATCTGATGGTTTTTTTATGGAAGATGGCTTAATGGGAAAGTTTGCTAAAAATAAAATTCAAGAAATTATGAACTATTTAAATAATGATAAAAAACTTGAAGATATATCTACCCCTCAAAATCAAATAAAAAAAGTTATTGAAAGTATAGGCGAAGATTTACTAAGAAGGAAACTTAGTGATATGTATTATGAAAAATTTGAAAAAGATGAATTAGAAAGGGAGAAGCAACAACTTAAAGAACAACAAGACGAGATAATAAAAAGACTTGAATCTATTGAAAAGAGGCAAAATGATACCGATTAAAATAGATGATGAAAATATAGCTTTTAGGGATTTACATTTTAATAAAGTTAATGAGAGTATACATGATTCATTAACAACTAAACGAGATAGTTTTGAAATGGACTCTTTTGAATATCAAGCCTTAGATTGGATAAGTTGGCATTTAAACTTTATATTAAAGCAAGATGTAAAAAAGTTACGAGGGATTATTCAAGAATTTGATAACTTTATTAAAACTTTCATTCCTGCTGAGACACTAACTATTGCTAATAACGAAGTTTTTAGTGTTGATAAATTAAAACAAATTTGTAGAGAAAATAATATTAGAGGTTTCTCTAATAAGAATAAAAATGAATTGGTTACTTTAGTACGTTCACATACAAGCTTAAGTGGAGAAATGGTTGATAATTTAAAAATTGTTGTTTTAGAGAATAAAATAGACGCTGTTTTAAAAGATGTTTTTGTAGATTTTTATGAAAATAAATGGGATGATATAGTGAATTATGATAGATATATCTTTGTCATAAAACACAACTTAAAAACATGTCCTTATTGTAATATGGGCTATATTCTCATCTCAGAAAGAGATAAAGATAGTAAAAATGGTTTAAGACCTGAAATTGACCACTTTTTTCCAAAATCAGACTATCCCTATTTAGCCATGAGTTTTTATAATCTTATTCCTAGTTGTAAAGTTTGTAATCATACAAAAGGTAGTAAAGATACATATAAAGATGAACTTTTAAGCCCTTATGAGATAGATGAGAACACATTTAAACTAACCTATAGACCTACAAATATGAATTTTCTTCAAGTTAAAAAACGAAAATATAATACTAATAATTTTGAAGTTGAGATAAAAGATAAAAATAATAAACAAGATGATAAGGATAGAAAAGATAGTAATGACTACTTCAAACTTGATAAACTCTATGCACAACATAAAGATGTTGTTTTAGAACTGTTGGTCAAAAGAACCATCTATTCAAAATCTTATATAGCTGAATTAAAAAAGAACTTTCGTTTAACAGATGATGAAATATATAGATTTTTATTTTGTAACTATAAAGATGGTGAAGAGTTTAATAAACGACCACTTTCTAAACTTATTAAAGACATTACTGATGAGTTAGGTTTTAAGAGGGTGGGTTTATGATTATAGCTTTCGTAGGGTGCGTTTCCCAACGCACCGATTATTTAAACCAAAAACCAAACATTTTCTTTATGCCAACGAATGGTGCGTTGGGAAACGCACCCTACAAATATGACAGTTTGCAATCATGTTTGAACCAATTTACTCTAAGATTTATTAAATGCCAATATGCATTCCCAAGCTGGAGCTTGGGAACGAGAGGATATGGACTATGCTAGAAACCCTAAAAACCCTAGAGCTAACCCCCTTCATCCTATCCTTCAAACTAGCAGGAGTAACCACCCTAATACTCTTCATCCTAAGCCTACCCCTAGCATGGTACTTAGCTCAAACCAAATCAAGAGTCAAGCCCTACTTAGAAGCCATCACCTCACTACCGATTGTTCTACCTCCATCGGTACTGGGTTTCTATATCCTTATTATCTTCGCTGAAATTGATTTAGCTTTTACCTTTACAGGTTTGGTAATTGCAAGTTGTTTTTACTCCTTACCCTTTATGGTACAACCTTTACAAAGTGGCTTTGAAGGACTGAATAAAAATATGTTGGAAGCGAGTTACATTAGTGGAAAAAGCAAACTAGAGACCATTTTAAGAGTAGCCCTGCCCAATATAAAACCAGCACTGATGACAGCGATTATTATTACTTTTGCTCACACTGTGGGGGAGTTTGGAGTTGTTTTGATGATAGGTGGGAGTATCCCCGATGAAACAAAAGTGGCTTCTATTGCGATTTATGAGTTTGTAGAGGTGATGGATTATGGTACGGCTCACATCTACTCAGCGATAATGGTGGCGATTAGCTTTTTGGTGCTGTTAGGAGTGTACTTCTTTAATCAGAAACAGAGTAAAAAGATAGGTGGGTTTCATTAATGATAACGATAGATATAAATAAAAAACTACACGGCTCAAACGGTGCAATGGATTTAAAGGTGAATTTTACGATTAAAGAAGGAGACTTTATCGCTTTAGCAGGGCAAAGTGGAAGTGGGAAGACAACGCTATTACGGATACTCTCAGGGCTTGAAGAAGCTGAGGGAACGTTGCAAATTGGTGATGAGCTTTGGTTGCAAGGTAAAAAGGCATTAGCACCTCAAAAACGGAAGATTGGATTTGTGTTTCAAGACTATGCGTTGTTTCCCAATATGACGGTAGAAGAGAATTTGCTTTATGTGCAAAAAGATAAAAAGTTAGCCAATCATCTGCTTAAAATTACCGAACTAAGTGAACTGAAAAAACGACTGCCCAATACACTAAGTGGTGGGCAGAAACAGCGTGTGAGTTTGTGCCGTGCAATGATGAACCGACCCAAACTCTTGCTGATGGATGAACCTCTTTCAGCGCTTGACCCTGCGATGCGTACGAAATTGCAACAAGAGATATTGCTACTGCATAAAGAGTTTGGAACCACAACCATTATGGTGAGTCATGACCCCTCTGAAATTTACCGTTTGGCTTCTCGTGTGGTGGTTTTAGAGTTGGGACAGATAATCAATGATGGAACGCCTAAAGAGGTGCTTTTAAAAACAAGTGGAAGTCAAAAGTTTTCGTTTGAGGGGGAACTGCTTGAAATTGTCAAAGTGGATGTCATTTATGTGGCGATTATCGCTATTGGTCAGCAGTTGGTTGAGGTGGTGATTTCAGAGCATGAAGCAGAGAAGCTAAAAATAGGTGAGAGCATTCGGGTGAGTACGAAGGCGTTTGCTCCGACGATTATGTAGGGTGCGATTGCTATCGCACCCTTGTAATGGAACAGTTCTTGTATATATAAACCTGAGTTCGACGGAATACCATAGCCACAATTTTACGAGGTTGCCTATGGGAAACCTCGTAAAACCCAAAGGGAAGCCTAAAAATAGGCAATCTTTCCTAAATAAAATTCTTGAATTAGCTATGGCTAGTCCTACGAATTTAATTTTGAAAATCTTATCTATTTTTAGACTTTTGTGGCTATGGTATTCCGTCGAACTCAGGTTGTAAATAATCAAAATATACAAGGAGTCTGTTTATGGAAACATCTATCTACATGGGGCTATTTGCCACTATTTCAATCTATCTTATCTCTATTATTTCGTATGTAAACTATATACATGGAGATAAATAACCCCATGAGTGTGGCAACTACAGAGGGGACTTATACATTTGCTAAGCAGTTTTCTAGCTACAAAGATTTCTATATTCAACATAAGGGTCTGATTTTCTCCAAACTGGGTATAGGAACCTTTAACAAAGAGCCGTACAAAGAAGAGAACTATGTTTTTGAGTACATGGCAGGGGTTAAAGAGGCTATTTTAAATGGTATTAATCTTATTGATACAGCGAGTAACTACCGTTATGGTCAGAGTGAAACTGAAATAGGGATTGCCTTAAAAGAGCTGTTTACTGAAGGAAAAGTGAAGCGTGAGGAGTTGATACTCTGCTCAAAAGCTGGATTTATTCCTCTTTCGTACCCCTTTCCTAAAAACCCTTATATTTGGATAGAAGAGAACATTATTGAGACTGGTTTGGCTTTGCGTGAAGATATTGAACTTGACCAGCACTGCATGACACCTGATTTTTTAGAGTGGTCGTGTAGAGAGAGTCTCAAACGTGTGGGGATTGATAGCTTTGATATCTTCTATTTGCACAATCCAGAGATGCAACTGCTTAGACTGGGTGAAGAACAATTTTATTTAGAAATAGAGAAGATTTTTGAACACTTTGAGAACTTGGTTAAAGAGGGTTTGTTTCGTTCTTACGGTGTGGCTGTTTGGAATGGGTTTATTGCTAAAGAGTTGGAAAACATTAACTTAGAGCGATTGGTTCAAATCGCCCAAAAAGTTGGAGGGGACAAGCACCATTTTCACTACATTCAAACCCCGTTTAATATGGCAAAAACCGACATCTATACCATGCCCACACAGAGCGTCAAAGGTGAAAAGTGTACGCTACTCCAAGCAGCTCATCGTTTGGGTATTGGGGTACTTAGCTCCTCCTCATTGCTACAGATGAATCTTTTTCATAAATCTTTTTCGGCTGAGACGGGAGCTGTATTAGATGACTCTATGCAGTTAAAAAGTGATATTCAATTGGCGTTGCAGTTTGTGCGTTCTACCCCTGGGATTATCAGCTCTCTCTTTGGTTCTAAAGTGCCTGTGCATATCCGACACAATTGTGAGATTTCAACCATCAAGTCGGTGCATCAGTCGAAATACAATCTACTCTATAGGCTCTAGTCAATGATATATGATGTGATTGTGGTCGGTGGAGGTATCGCCGGACTTATGGCAGCGATAGAGGCACGAAGCCGAAACAACAAAGTTGCCATTATGACCAAAGGCAATCTGTTTAAATCCAACAGCTCTATGGCAAGTGGGGGAATTAACGCTGTTTTAGACAAGCATAACAACAGCGAAATCGCGAAACACATTAACGATACTTTAAAAGGGAGTTATGGTCTAGGTGACAAAGAGGCGATAAGCTACCTATGTAAAAGAGCTCCTCATATCATCAAAAAACTCTCTGAGTATGGAGTGGTCTTTGACAAAGATGAAAAGGAAAATATCGCCCAACTCAGTTTTGGTGGGGGAAGCTCCAAACGAACCTGTTATGTGGGCGATAAGACGGGTTCAGCGATTGTTCAAGCGTTGATTAAAAAAGCCAAAAGTGTGGGGGTGACATTTTTGGTAAACAATTTTGTTATGAACCTTACCACACTTAAAGGACGTATCTCAGGGTTGGTGGTTTTGCGACGCTTTGACTCCTCGGTGGTGGTCTATCCTGCTAAAGCTGTGGTCTTAGCAGGGGGAGGTTATGCAGGAATTTTTAGAGGCTATTCCACCAATGCCCCTGACTATAGTGGAGATATGTATGCCATTGCTCTGCGTGCAGGACTTGCGTTGCAAGATATGGAGTTTGTTCAGTTTCACCCTACAGGGTTTGTAAAAACCAGTTATTTGGTGAGTGAAGCTGCACGAGGGGAAGGGGGCTATTTAGTCAACAGTGATGGTGAGCGATTTGTTGATGAACTAGAAACTCGTGATGTGGTTTCAAGAGCCATTGCCGAGCAGATATCTGAGGGAAAAGAGGTCTTTATAGATTTGCGTCATTTGACCAAAGAGCATATTGAGAGTAAGTTACCATCGCTTTATAAAAGTGCTTATCTTCAAGCTGGACTTGATATTAGCCAAGAGCTGTTGCCCATTAAACCCGTGGCTCACTACAGTATGGGTGGAATTGCCACAAAAAAGATGGTAAAAACCAAGATTAAAGGGCTTTTTGTTTGTGGTGAGTGTGCGAACAGTGGGGTGCATGGTGCGAATAGACTAGGAGGAAACTCGCTCTTAGAAGGAGCTGTATTTGGTGAGTTGGCTGGTGAAGAGGCACGAAAATTTACATGGCAAAAGCAGTTTTTACCCATTGATTACAACAGAATCATCAAAGATATTAAACTGGTTGATAAGATTTTTGATAGTGAAACGACCAAAAACTTTAATGCCATGCGTGTGAGTATGGGAAAGATGATGTTTGACAAAGTGGGCATTCATAGAACAGAGCAGAGTTTGACAGAAGCTTTTTCCTATTTGACCTATTTACGCACTGAGGTATATAGCTTACACTGTGTCAATAAAGAGCGAACCAATAATGTAGAACTCATCGCCATCTTAGAGCTTAGAAATGCACTGGAGGTGGCAGAAGCAGTGGTATTGGCTGCCCAAAAACGAAAAGAGAGCCGTGGGTCTCATCATAGAGATGACTATAAGTTCACCAACAAAGAGATGGCAAAAGCGATAACAGTAAGTGAATTTAGACCGAATTTTTTTAGGGTTGATTTTAAAGAGAGTGGTTTTTTGAGTAGGGTTAGGGAGTTTGTTTTACAATACCTTAGCCAAAAAAATATCTGAAATAGTAAAGTCCTATTTTTAGGGGTTTAGAGAAAATAGTCAAAAAATTCAAAGCCCTAAATCTAGGGCTTTGAAAAATTAGTTAAAAAAATGGCTAAGGTATTGTTTTAGGGGGTATATAAAAATTTATGACCCTAAAATCCTTTTGTGATGGATATACTGATTAAGCTTTATACAAGTAAGTTGACTGTTATTTTGTCTTGTAAAAAAATTACTATTATTTAAGTTTGCAATCAATCTAATTTTGTTAGAAATTTCATCAAATTTTATATCTTCTTTTAGTCTTTGTCCTGCTTTTAATTTTTCTAATGTTTCTAAGAAATCTTTTTTCAAACAATCTCTCACTATTCCTAAAATATAATCAGGTATGCTTAATAATACATCATCTTTACTAGCTTTTGCTATTTCTATATTTGGGAAAAAGAACCTTCTGTTCAAAATACTCTTTTCCAATGTATTTATTGAAATTTTTGAATTCTCTTCAACCACTATTACATTGGTATTATTTTTATATCTTCTTAATATATTCTTCATCAAACTATTAAATAAAGCATAATAATTATCTTGATAGTCTTGTTTTTTCATTGGTTTATCTTCATATTTAAATATAATATGTGCTTCTATATTCAATTCTCTTAGAATAGAAATATATTTCTCTTTAACAGAGATATTATCTTCACAATAATGAAATAATTTACTTCGTTGTTCATCATTTAATCCATTTCTAAAGTCAGATGCTAAATCGTTCTTTAGAGCATTTATTTTATCAGAAATCATATTTTTTTGAAATTCTCCATTGATTGAAATAAGTGATAAAATTAAATAGTATTTATTTGTTTTGCTATCAATAAATTCACTTTCATCAATGTAATGATATGTACTTAGTGTACTTTTTTTCTGTGGAGAATTTATATAAATATCTTCTAAATTAAGATAATTTTCTATTATGTTAATAAACTCTGATTGATATTTTTTTCCTAATGATTTTTCAATACCCAATAGATAAACAATATGTCCATAAATAGCTCTTAGTACAGCATAATTATCTTCTTTATAAAAGTAGTTTTCTGGATACTTATTCATATAATATAAATTTTGTCTAATTTTTTTCTTTAATCTCTTTGGAACTCTTGGATATTTATCATTCGAAATGCTTAGACCTGTAACATATTGAGGTTGTCCATACTTTAAATAGAGAGTTTTTTCATGGTTTATATTAAAGAAATATTGTTTTAATATCTTTTCAATCTCATCTATAGATGGAAAACTATTGGTATCTGATGAAAAAGTAATATCATCACTATATCTAGTAACTATCACATCATAAGAATCAGCAAGTTTTATAAGTTCTAAATCTAAATTATAACAATATAGATTTGCTAATATAGGACTTGTGTTAAAACCTTCATATAAAATACCATTAAATGTAGATAGCGTTGATAATAAATTTGCTCCATCTTGAGAACACCCAAGTTTTAAAAAAGTATTACTAATGCCATCTTGTGGAATGGATTTAAAAAAATCTTTTATATCAATTTTAAATAAATATTTTTTATTTAAATGTTGTTTTGCATTTGTGAATACACCTCTATTTTTTATAAATCCATGTGCAATATCACTAACAAAGTTCTTTTCATTTTGACCAATTATCTGCTCAATAACACATAGTAGTTCTTTGTAAAATAGATTATATGAACTCTTGATATTTATAACTTCTCTATATTTTTTTGAGTGTTTAGGATTTTTTTTAGGTATGTTGAAAAGTTCAATATATGTACTATTAACTTCACTATTAAATATAGAGTTTAAAAATTCTAGTGGAGTATTAAAACTTTTTGAAATTATATCTAAAGAGTTTAAATAATATAGATTCATTAGTTTATGATGCAATATCGGTAAATAGGTAGATTATAATTAACGCTAAAACGAATACGAATCGTATTCAAAAAGTTATTTCCCATATTGCTTCCTTGGATTATATCAAAAAAAACTATAATATACAATTTTATTAAAGAAAATTATTATATCCTTTAAGAAAACCTATAAATCAACCATCTCTAAATTAGGAATATACCGAAAATCTCTAATATTATAAGTACAAATTGGCAAATTATTAATCAAACAGGTAGAGGCGATAATAGAGTCTTGAATTTTTGCTCCATTAGAAAGAGAAAAGTTTTCAATAATCTGTGTAGATAGGTTCATAATATTTTGGTCGGTCTCTAAAAGTTTAAACCCCTGTAACTTGGTCTTTATCTCTCTCAAGTCTCGCTTATTTATTGCACCGATATACAGCTCCATCAATACAATATTATTGATAAAACAGTTGCTCTTATCTAATTCGATATTATCTTTTAGATACTCAATAACGATACAAGTATCAACAAACACTTTCCTATTTCCAAGCATTAGCTCTTAGCTCTCTAGAGTAACTCTGAACATCATCAACATCTTTAAATAGCTTATAATCAGCGTCTGTATCTTCAAGATTAAAGTCAATAACCTTTGCATGTTTATCTGCATCTTGCACTTTATAGTTCAACACAGAATTATCTTTCTTAAAGAACTGCTTCAATGCTTCAACCATCAGGTCACTAATCTCATTTTGCTTACCTGCAAGATACTTAGCAATTTGCTCTTGTAGTAGTCTATCTTCTATATTTGCACTTACAAGCATTGGAGTTCCTTTGTTATTGGTTTTAAAATATTATAGCATAACTTCTCTTTTTATAGTCATTACTATGAAACAGTATAATTCATCTATATTTTACAGTAAAACAACCTCTATTTAGTATGATGGAATAAGAATTGCATCTAGATACCTTTAATCCCATTTGTACAAATCAACTAAATAAAAAGGAAAAATGATGGCAAAAGTAATGTTAAGAGAGAACGATGGAGTAATCTATTTCTATGTGGCAAAAAAAGATATGGAAGAGATTATTGAGAGCATAGAGTTTGATAGTGAAGAGAACTGGGGTGGTGAAGTGGAACTGGGTAATGGTGAAGTATGGTGGATAAAGCCTGAAGCCAAAAAATTACCAAAAGAGGTGAATTGTAAACGATTATCTGATTAAAATATGTTCAGTATTTATGATTAAAATATATACATATAGTGTATAATGGTAGATAATAATAAAGATAAAAAAGAGTAAAAAGATGACTAATTATAATTGTGCAGAGTGTATTACCATGCAAGAGCTTGATGTTTTGTATGAGACGGCGTTGTTAATATCAAATCATCAAGAGCTGGAGCAGTCACTAGAAAAATCATTAGAGGTTCTAAAGAAAAGTCTGCATTTAGAGAATTGTGTTATTTATACTTTAGAAGAGGAACGCTTAAGCATTTTTGCATCGGTGAACTTTAATAAACAGCAGAAGTTTATGGCTGAGTACAGACTGGGTGAAGGGGCTACCGGATTGGCTGCAAAGTCTAAAGAGCCAATTGTCATCGAGAATGTGCATAATGACATGCTCTTTTTAAACAAATCGGGTCATCGTAACCGAGAGACCATCTCTTATGTGGCTGTACCAATGATGATAGAAAATGAGGTGGTGGGTGTTGTGGGGGCAAACCTGACCAAATATACAGAGATGGGTTTAGAAGAGACCATAAGGATTTTGACCATTGCGAGTACGCTTTATGCACAAGCCATCTCTTCACATATATTGGTCAAAAAAGAGAGAGAGCGACTTGAAGAGTTGAAACAATATTATAAAATGGAATGGGATGCAAAGGTGCATAATTTTGGAGACATCATAGGGGATAGCCCAAAAATGAAACAGGTTTTTCAGGTTATCGAGCGAATTGCCCAGTCAAATGTAACAATTTTAGTACGGGGTGAGACAGGAACTGGTAAAGAGCTGGTCGCTGCTGCGATACACAAACGCAGCAAACGTTCTGATGAACCCTTTGTCAAACTCAACTGTGCAGCCATATCGGATACACTGATTGAGTCTGAGCTATTTGGACATGAAAAAGGGGCATTTACCGATGCGAAAGAGATGCGTAAAGGACGTTTTGAGTTAGCAGATGGAGGAACGCTATTTTTAGATGAGATTGGTGATGTCTCTGCTTCGGCACAGGTAAAACTGTTGCGTGTTCTCCAAGAGCGAGAGTTTGAACGTGTGGGTGGAGCTAAAACCGTTAAGGTCAATGTACGACTGGTGGCTGCAACCAACAGAGACTTAGAGCAAATGGTAAAAGATGGAGAGTTTAGAGAAGATTTATACTACCGACTCAATGTTATACCTATAGATTTACCCCCTCTAAGAGAGCGTGGGAAAGACATTAAACAGCTGGTGAACTTCTTTTTAGAACGCTCAATGAAAAATCATAAAAAACGGGTACTCATTACCGATGAAGCGATGGATAAATTGATGTTGTATCCATGGCCTGGAAATGTACGTGAACTTGAAAATACCATTGAACGAATTGTTCTTATGGGAGATGAGGCTGGAATCAGTGCCAGTGACATGCAACTATTGCTACCGGCATTAAAAAATGAAAAATTGCTTGATGTTTGTCAATCAATACCGTTTGAGAACAAAACCTTAGAAGAGTTGGAGAGAGAGGCGATAGAGAATGCCCTAGAACATTGTGCCGGTAGTAGCAATGAAGCTGCGAAAATGTTAGGAATTACAGTACGACAAATACGATACAAATTGGAAAAATATGGAATCTGAATTAACTTATAACAATGAAACTTTAACCTTATGTGACGATTTTACCGATGTGGGGTACATGGCTGACAATTTTGAAGCAATGGATTTTTATGGAAATCCTTTAGAAATCAAACGCAGTCACGCTGACAAAGCAATGACACTTTTGGTCTCTTTCCCGAGCTATGAGGGTGAGTTTAAAGAGGAGATTTTAAAACTTGATGCCTTTTTGAGTCACTTAAAAGTAGAGGTTCACTGTTATTTACTTTTTGATTTTGTACTGCCTGAAGCGACCACTCTTCAAAACAAATTAACAAAATTTAAATTGATTTTTGACAGTGAAGATGCGTTTGGTTCGATGTATGGAACGAAAATTGTAAGTGGTAGTTTGAAAGAGAGATTAACAAAGTCGCTTTTTTTGATTGGTAAAGATGGTGCCATTTTCTACATTGATATGCCAAAAGAGCTAGAGAAGCCTTTGGATTTAGACCGTTTACAAATCGAACTAAACAAAGCATACACATCATATACAGGAGTTGGATGTCATGGATAAACTAAAAGAAGCACTACAAGAAGGCAGTTTGGTACCATTTTTAGGAATGGGTGTTTTTAAAGATACTAAAACGACGGATGGTACTCAATTGCCTTATGACAGCGACAGTATGATTTTAGCACTCAATAACGGTCGAGCCATGAGCGACAGACTCATGTATGAGTACAGCAGAGCTGCCATGAGTTTAGAACAGAGAAAAGGTCGAGAGTTCATCATTCAAATGACCAACCACATTTACAGTTCTAAAACGTATGAACTTCCTTTTGTTTATGAGTATTTAAAAACCATTCAACCCAAATACCTGATAGATACCAATATGGATGAGAGTGGATGTAAGGTCTATGAAGAGGTGCCTCACTTTATGGTGACAGGGGTTTCACGCATTATGGCTGATTATGATAGATTTTTGGTCTATTTTTATGATGTAGCGTCAAAAACTTACAACCCAATTGCCAAAGAGCAGCTGAGCGATGAGTTACCCATTCTGTTTAAGCCCATGGGTGCTCCAATTCCAGAGATGAACTTTATTGTTAGTGATGCTGATTTTGTCGACTGGCTCACCGAAGCGATGGGAGGATATGCCATGCCTCCATTTTTAAAAGCGTACAAACAAGATAAGAGCTACCTATTTTTAGGGGTTGACTTTAGCCGTGATACTTTTAGAATGGTTGCCAATGAGATTACGCTAGGACTTAAAGATGGTTATATCGTGACCAACAAAGAGGAGCTTACTAAAAAAGAGCAGAAGTTTATCACTAGCCACAACTTAGAGCTTATTCAATCAGAAACAGATCAGTTTTTAAAGGATTTGGAATGAGTGATTTAATCTGTGATTTTTGTGGTAAAGGGGTAAAAGAGGTTGAAAAAATATTCTCTGCTGAACATGCACACATTTGTAATGAGTGCGTCGATACCTGCTCAACGGTGATGCACAAAGAAGAGCTACGAAAAGCCAAACAGACCTTTCAAAAAGGCTTAAGTGTTCCGATTCAGATAAAAGAGCATCTTGACAGTTATGTGATTGGTCAAGATGAGGCTAAAAAAGTGCTTTCTGTGGCACTCTACTCACACTACAAACGGATTGACAAACCTACTTTTAAAAATGTAGAGATAGAAAAAAGTAACATTTTGCTCATGGGACCTACAGGAAGTGGTAAAACACTCTTGGCAAAGTCGTTGGCTAAAATTATGAATGTTCCTTTTGCTGTAGCCGATGCCACAGCCTTGACCGAAGCTGGGTATGTGGGTGAAGATGTTGAATCAATTTTGTCACGTCTTTTGGCTTCGGCAGATTTTGACATAGAACGGGCTCAAAAAGGGATTATCTATATTGATGAAATCGATAAAATCGCCAATAAAAGTGAAAGTGCTACCTCCGGACGTGATGTTTCAGGAGAGGGTGTACAACAAGGATTGCTCAAAATCTTAGAGGGAGGTGAGGTCTATGTTCCCGTAAAAGGGAGTCGTAAAAGCTCATCGGCAGAGACCGTACTTTTTGATACGACGCATGTACTCTTCATCTGTGGTGGTGCATTTGTCGGGCTCAATGGTGATGGTAAAAAATCTAAAAACCTCACTTCAACCATGGGTTTTTTAAAAAAAGAGGATGAAGCATCAGAGGTAAAAAAAGAGATAGAGTCCAAAGATTTAATCGCTTTTGGACTTATTCCTGAATTTATGGGACGGATTCCTGTGATCGCTACGCTGAATGAACTCTCAACCGAAGATTTGATTCGTGTACTCAAAGAGCCCAAAAATGCCATTATCAAACAGTATCAAGCATTGTTTGAACTTGATGGAATTGAGCTAAAGTTTTCAGAGGATGCCTTAGAAAACATCGCCCAACAAGCCCAAGAGAAAGGGGTAGGGGCTAGAGGATTACGAGGAATTATTGAAAAAATTATGTTACCACTTCAGTATGCGTTGCCTTCAAAAGATGATGTTGAGAAGTGTATGATAACCCAAGCATTTATCGAGGGTGAAGCAGAGGTTGTTTTAGAGTACAGCTCTGCTGACAAAGAGGCGAACTAAGTTATGGATGATTTATCTTTAGCTTATGAGTGGGCGAAAAGCTATCCTTTTGATGATGAGCAATTGCATTACATGACCATTTTAGCTCTGAAAATATTGGATGGACAGTGTAAAATGGACTACCACAGCTACAATCTTTTTATGTCCATCTATGATGGTATCCTCGATAAAAACCTTTCTCCTTTAGACTTAAGTGTTCATGAAATTATTGAGTTAAGTCGAAGCGATGACCCCATTGTTCCTAAAAAGGAGTATAAAGAAGTTATTCATGAACTTCGTACTATAATGATGAAAAACATGGAGAAGTCTACAATGAAAGCATTTAAAAAATTTGTTCGTGAGCATCTGGATTTGTTATGACCATACGCAAAGCAATGCCCTTTGACCTCCCTGCGTTAAACCAATTGCTAAGCATCCTCTTCACCCAAGAATCCGAATTTGAACCCAATGAAAAACTTCAACTAAAAGCACTGACTACCATTTTGTACAACTCTCATGTCGGTGATATTTTTGTGGTGAGTAAATCAGGAGAAATCATCGCCATGGTTACGCTACTTTATACCATTTCCACAGCTCTAGGAGGAACCGTTGCCATGCTTGAAGACATGATTGTTCACCCTAAAGATCGAGACAAAAAAGTAGGCAAGACACTCATTCAATACGCCATCAACCATGCCAAAGATATAGGGTGCAAACGCATTACCCTTTTAACCGATAAAGATAATGTGTTGGCTCATGAGTTTTATGTGAAAAGTGGGTTTAAGCATTCTTCGATGGTTGTTTTTAGGAAGAAGTTTTAGGGTGCGTTTCTCAACGCACCAAAAAAGAGGTTTAAACAGCCCCCATAAGCTGTTTAGAACTTTCCCCTTTAAGGTCACACATCTCTTTATAGGTTTTAGACTCCTCTTCTACATCGGCTTCAAGAAGTTCATCATAAAGTTTTTCGATTTTTTCTTCATTCTTTTTTAGACGTTTCATGTCACTTTTTTCAAGGTCAGCCAATTCTAAAAGCTCATTCCATACGGAACTTTCATCGAGCATAAAGGCTGTAAATTTAACACCTTCGTATTCAAAAGTACCGTTTCCATCTAAGTCGGTTACGTAAAGGAATCATCAATGTTACTATCTATTAAGATTCGTTAATGCTATAAGAGTATAATTTGTTTTATAGATGGTGTACAAGGATATATGATAATGAATAAATACTTTTTATTGCTCTGTATGGTCTTTGCTATGGAGCTGAATGCTTTAGATGTTGCCCTATTAACAGCTGATAAACAAGAGATATTTAAACAGAAACAACGGGCCATTGAAGCCAATGCTAAGCAGTTAAAATATAACTGGATTTCCCCTCTAAGTTTATCGTCATCGGTGAGCAGCAGTGAAGGGGTGGACGATACGAGTTATAATGCTTCGATTCGATTAAATCAAGATGTTTATCGTTCAGGAGGGATTGGTCAAAGCATGAGTTATGCCGACAGCAAATTGGCATATGATTTGTTGAGTTTAGAGCTGGAGAATGCCATACTTTATGAGGAGCTGTTGGTGGGGCTTTTAGAGCTTAAACAGTTGAGGGTAATATTGGAACAAGCCGAGTATAAACTGAAAAACAGTGAGATAGAGATTTTTCTAAAGACCCAACAGTACAAAACGGGTAACGTGGACATTACAGAGATGAATGAGGCGTTAATGAATAAAAACTCTGTCTTAAAGAGCATATTGACCACCAAAGAGAGCATTATTAATAAAGAGATAGGGCTTAAAAAACTGACCGATTTGCCTTTAGAAGCGATAAGTGTTTTAGCATTTCGGCACCTTACAGAAGAGGATTTCATACAAAACAGTTTTAACGTCTTGCAGAGTAAATTAGAGAGTACATTGGCAGGAACAGAGTATGAGATAAAAAAAACAGATTATCTTCCAACGGTGAGTGTTAGTGGACAGATGGGCTATCAAGATACCTTTAAGTCCAACAGTCAAAGCATGATAGATAAAGAGTACCACAGTTTAGGATTAACGCTAAGTATGCCTTTGGACTTTAACTCTAAATCAGCCATGGAAGAGAAAGAGGCTTCTTATCTTCAGAGTCGTATAGTGGTGGGTGATGTAGAAGCAGAGGAGAAGGCTTTTTATCAACAGAGCATGAATAGAATCAAGAACTACCAAGAACATAATCGTGTTACCAAGCAGAACATGGAACTTTATGGTCAACTCATTGACGTGGCTGATCAAGGGTTCAAAGCAGGATACAAAACAGGATACGACCTACAAACCTTACAAAATACCAAAATCATTGATGAGTTAGAGATACGTATTAATGAACTCAATATAGAGATGATAAAAGCAAATGTACACTTTGCTACCAATTCAGGAGAAACGTATTATGCAAAATAAAGAACGTAGCAGTAAAGAGAGCATCGAGCAGACATTGGCATCGGCTAAGAAGAAAAGCAGTTTTTGGAAATATTTGGTTTTTTTAGTGATACTGTTGGCTATTGGAGCTTTTTTCTTTTTGCAACCCAATGAGGGGAAAAACCAGATTGGCTATAAAACTGTAAATCCTGAAAAAAAAGATTTAATCAGTACCGTTTCAGCCACAGGAAATCTTGAACCTACCAACAGTATAGACATTGGTATAGAGGTTTCAGGAACCATGGAAGAGGTGTTGGTGAACTATAATGATGAGGTACATAAGGGAGAGGTTTTGGCACGCTTGGAGACGACCAAACTCAAGTCGAAAGTCAACAGTGCAAAAGCCTCTTTAGAGGTAGCACAAGCCAATTTAGAGCAGAGTCTAGTCAGTAGATCTGATGCCAAAAGAGAGCTTGACCGAGTGCAAAAGCTTTTTAAATCAACAGGGGGTAACTACCCCTCACGTAAAGAGGTAGATGGAGCCAAGGTGCTGTATCGGAAGAGTCAAGCTGCCTATAAAGCCTCTTTAGCACAGGTGAATCAAGCCAAAGCCTCTTTAAAATTGAGTGAAGATGATTTGACCAAAGCTGTGGTTATTTCACCGATTGATGGGATAGTTCTTGATAAAGCCATAGAAGCAGGGCAGAGTGTGGTGGCAGCCATGAGCATACCGACGCTTTTTACTTTGGCCAAAGATTTAAAACAGATGGAAGTGGTAGTGAGTGTTGATGAAGCTGATGTGGGGCAGGTAAAAAATGGACAAAAGGTGAACTTTACGGTGGATGCTTACCCCAATAAACGTTTTGAGGGAGTCATTAATCAAGTGCGAATGAACTCTCAGATAGTAAACGGTGTGGTCACCTATGAAACGGTAGTAACAGTGGACAATAGTGAACTGCTACTTCGCCCAGGCATGACGGTGTCGGCTGATATTACAACCAAAGTGGTTAAAGATGCACTGTTGGTTCCTAATGCTGCCCTGCGTTTTACACCGACCGTAAAGCAAGAAGCAACAAAACGTAGTTTTGTACTTTTTGGACCTCGTGGCATGAAAAAGAAGAGCGATTTAAGCATGAGTGGCAAACAACTTTGGGTACTTGAACAAGGCAAAGCTAAAGCTATAGAGGTTGATTTTGGAGAGAGTGACGGTCTCAATACCATTGTGTTAAGTGATGCAATTACAACCGATATGAAGGTTATTATCAGTGAAGAGAATGCCCAATGAGTGAACGAAAAGTACCACTAATCTCTTTTCGGGGTGTTACAAAAGTTTATGGTAAGGGAGAAGCCACAACCTATGCACTTAGAGGAATAGACCTTGATATTTATGAGGGTGAGTTTGTTGCTATTATGGGAAGCAGTGGTTCAGGAAAATCAACAGCCATGAATATTATCGGGTGTTTAGATGAGATATCGTCTGGTGAGTACTCTTTTCAGGGTGTTGATGTGGTGGCATTAAATCGAAATGAAAAGGCGATGTTACGACGGCATTATTTGGGCTTTATTTTTCAAGGGTTTAATCTATTGGGTAGAACTTCGGTGCTTGAAAATGTTGAGTTGCCTCTTATTTATAGAGGAACTCCTGAAAAAGAACGTGTTAAAATAGTCAAAGAGGCATTAAGAAGCGTAGGACTTGAAGAGGTGATGCATCATACCCCTGCAGAGATTTCAGGAGGACAACAACAGCGTGTTGCCATTGCCAGAGCCATTGCAACCAACCCATTGGTGATGTTGGCTGATGAACCTACAGGAAACCTAGATACAGCACGAAGTAGAGAGGTAATGGAGTTGTTACAGTCGTTTAACAGAGAGCAGGGTATTACCATTATTATGGTGACGCATGAAAGTGAGATGGCAGCCTATGCCGACCGTATTGTACACTTTACCGATGGTCTTATTGATAGTGATAACAAATCAGAGGGAGTAGCTTAATGTTATGGAATGCTTTTTTACTTGCCATGCGTGAGATACGACGAAATGTGTTACGATCCATTTTGACCATTTTGGGTATTGTTATCGGGGTGGCTTCGGTGATTGCCATGGTGATGTTGGGTGATGGAACCACAGAACAGGTGACCGGCAGTATCTCTAAACTTGGAACCAATACCCTTACACTCTCTCCCGGTCAAGAGCGACGAGGTCCACCCCAAGCCGATGCCAGTGCCAAAGCCTTTACTTTGGATGATGTTAAAGCAATTAAACGAGAAATTTCAGGGCTTAAAGCTGTTGCACCTGCCACATCAAGTTCTGCCACGGTGGTGTTTGGTAATGCGAATCACACTACTTCTATTACGGGGAGTGATAACGACTACTTTATTGCTAAAGATTGGGAATTACAAGAGGGTGAACTTTTCTCAACGAGTGAACTCAAAGCTGGAAAATCGGTCTGTATTATTGGACAAACGGTTAGAGAAGAGCTGTTTGGAACAGTCTCACCCCTTGGGCAGAACATGCGTTTAGGTACGTTTAGTTGTAAGATAAAAGGTCTGCTTGAAGCCAAAGGTGCTTCCTCTTTTGGTATGGATCAAGACGATACCGTTGTTGTACCCATTAAAATGCTACAACGCCGTATGACAGGAACACAAGATGTCTCTTCTATTCGTGTGGCTGTCAATGATGGTGTTTCTACCACAGCTGTTACCAACTCTTTACGACTTCTTTTACGAGACAGAAGAGGAATCGATGGTGATGAAACGGAAAATTTTAATATTCGAGATATGAAAGACATCATTGAAACGCTCTCTTCAACGACCAATATGTTAACCATTCTTTTAGGGGCTGTGGCAGCCATTAGTTTGGTGGTTGGAGGTATTGGTATTATGAATATCATGCTGGTTTCAGTAACAGAAAGAACCCGTGAGATTGGTATTCGTTTAGCCATTGGGGCATTGGAGCGAGAGGTGCTTTTACAGTTTTTAGTCGAAGCCGTGGTATTGGCATCGCTGGGAGGCGTGATTGGTATTGTTTTGGGGGTGTTTATTGCCTTTGTAGCTACTTCTATTTTTGATATCCCTTTTATCATCAATGAAAGCATTATGGTTATTGCGTTTTTATTTTCAACCATTATTGGGATTGTGTTTGGCTATTTCCCTGCCAAAAAGGCTGCGACAATGAACCCTATTGATGCGTTACGGCATGAGTAATTTAAAAAGAGTATGAACCTGAGTTCAACCGAGTATTACTGTCGCATTGAAGAAACCATAAGACAAGGTAAGTACCTTGTCCTGAGGTTAAGAAAGAAAATATTACAGTTCTACTTTTAAAGCATTTAATGTTTCGTAAGTGATTCCACCTGTTGCTAATGAGTTGTCTCTTTGGTATTTGTCTAGAGCCATTCTTGTGTCTTTGCCTAGTACACCGTCGATTTTACCGGGGTTGTAGTTTTTAGCTTTAAGGGCTTCTTGGATTTTTAAAATCACTTCTTTGTTCATGTTGGTTTGACAAAGAATTCTTTCCCAGCTTTGGTATGCATCTGATACTTTTTCTGTCTTGGCAACAGTTTTGTATACAGCTTCAATAGGTGTTTTAACCTCTTTTGCCTCTTCTACCAATTTTTTAACTTTCATGGTTTGGAAAGTTGGTTTAATTTCAATCTCTTTGGTTGTAGCGTTGGTTTCAAGTACAGTTTTTACAATATTTTTTGTCAGTGCAGGAGTCTCTAATAGACAGATGCTATGTCCTGTATGCTTCCAACCTTTATCTACACTTTCTCCTACTTTTACCCATGAAAATTCAGACTTGGTATCCAGTACTTTTTTCTCAATGCTCTTTTTTACTGCCGGAATGGTGATGGTTTTTGTTTCTGAAGGAGAGACAAGTTTTTTAACTTTAATTGTTTTTGTTTCAGCCGGAATATCTACCACTTTAGTTGTAGCCGGTGTTTTTACAACTTTTTTCTTAATGGTATTGTATACGGCCGGTACTTTAACCAAACACATAATCTCACCTGTTGCACCATCAAGTTTTTGTGCAGGGTTTGTTCCCTTTTTCCAGACAGTTTTCTCTTTTTCTATGAGTACTCTCTCCTCTTTAAACTCATAAGTTGCAGGTACAGTAATGGTTTTTTTAGAAGCCGGTTTGATTTCAATGGTTTTTTCTACCATTTCGTATACAGCCGGTACAATTTCATTTTTTGTTGTCTCTTTTTGTACAACAATCTCTTCTTCAACAGTTTTGTACTTTTCCGGCATAAAGTACTCTTTATAACAACTTTTTGGAGTCGCATTGTCTAAATCAACACCTTTAAGTTTTGCAGCAACTAAAATCTCTTTACTTACCGGAGCAGAGTCGGTTTTTAAACTTGTATGCCAACTGCGTGTTGCAGGTTTTACTTCGATAGTTTCAGTAACTTTTTTATAGGTTGCAGGAACGGTTAATAATTTTTTCCCGGCTGGTGTGATCTCTACTTTTTCTTCTATCCACTCATATTTAGCCGGTATAACAGTGATTTGATTTGATGCTTCTTGTACTAAAACACGCTCGTCAACGGTTTTGTATTTAGCAGGAATAACCACTTTAGCATAACACTCTCCGGCTTTTGCATCAGGTGGAATAAGTGATACCTCAGCAGTTGCATAAGTTATAGGTAAAATTAATCCTAATAGTAGTGATGAATATTTTAATTTCATAGTTTCTCCTTCAAGTTTTATAGTTAAATTGATCTATTGGAGCATTATATATAGATATTAATTAATAGAAAATTAATAAATG
>JAHJJU010000023.1 GCA_018822805.1 bacterium | reverse complement strand
CCCAAAGGGAAGCCTAAAAATAGGCAATCTTTCCTAAATAAAATTCTTGAATTAGCTACGGCTAGTCCTACGAATTTAATTTTGAAAATCTTACCTATTTTTAGACTTTTGTGGCTATGGTATTCCGTCGAACTCAGGTTAGTACACTTTACCTCGGTTCTTATAGTGTAGAAAAAGCTACACTGCTTTCCAACACATAGGTTCTTTCAGAGCCTCCCAGTTTGGGAATTTTTGTCTTAATCTATTTTTTACACTAAAAAGACTATACTATTAACAAGTAAATAAAAGGAGTAATATCATGGTAAAATATGCAGAGAATGAACTTTTTTCTATAACAGACTTTACAAAACAGATCAGTAGCCTTTTGAAAGATATTAAAAATAATAGCCTTGAAAAGATAGGTGTTCTTAAAAACAACCGTTTAGAGGTCGTTGTTTTATCGACAGAAGAGTACGCACGTTTAAAGCAAATAGAAGAAGAGTCAAAACATCAAAAATGGACATATTGGAAAGATGAAGAGTTGGATAATTTTGGTAAAATTGCCATTGGATTAAGCCGTCATGATTACGATGATGAGGATTACTCTAAATGGTAGGGGGTATCTATTTTATTGAGATGCCTTACTCTGATTTTAAACACTATAAAGGACGACCTGTCTTGGTTTTTAGAGTGATCGATAAAAATGATGTGTTGGTTTTACCCTTGACAAGCAATCTTCATAGAGAAGGCATTGTTATTAGCAATGATGATATCAAAACAGGAGCTTTAAAAAAAGAGTCGGTGGTGATTGTTCCCAAGATAACAGCAATAGATAGTGCATTGATTTTAGATGAAAACAGTATTGCTACATTGAAAAGTAAAACGTTTGAAAAGATTTTAAAAGAGATATGTCATAAATTTGAATGTTAATAGCTTGGGTTAGTGGGTTTTAAAACCCACCAAATCCACCAAAATCCATCGCCTGAAAATTGGGGTCACTGTACCCAAACTGTGCCGAAGTTCCTCGTAACATGGTAATGTCCATTTTAGGGTCGATGCCTTGTGGGCAGACGGCTGTACATTCGCCACAAAGGGTACAGTCCCAGACTCCATTGGTTTGGATGTTGTCTATGGTCGCTTGTATGTTGCCTTCTCTTGGGTCGGCTGTGTAACGGTAGGCTCTGGTTAAGGCAAAAGGACCTATGAAGTTGGGGTTCACTTCCAGTACAGGACAAGCTGAGTAGCAGGAGTCACAGAGTATGCAGTCGCTCTGTTTCTCGGTAAGGGCTACTTGTTGTTCGCTGATGCTGGTCTCTTGGGTTTGTTGTAGCCATGCTGTCGAGGTTCTTAGGGTCTCTCGTACTTTTTGTTTGTTGACTTTTAGGTCACGTTGGACTTCGTGGTACTTTAAAGGCTCAATCAAGTCACCCTCTTGCAGGGTATGTGAACAGGCTAAAACCTCTTTGCCATTGACCCGTACAGCACAGGTTCCACAAACGCTTGAACGACAGCTGGAGCTGAAAGTTAAAGAGTTGTCCTCGTTGTTTTTAATGTGGTAGAGGGCTTTGAGTAGGGTGGTGCTTTCAAAAGGGATTTCATAGTTCACCATTTCATGAGTTCGTTGAATGGTTATTTGCATTTTAGTTTACCACCTTTACCAGTTTGCTTTGCAGTACATTCTCTTCTATCCAGTAGAGGGAGTCTGCTTTAAAGTGTTTGTCATCTTCGTTGGGAAATGCTGTTTTGTAGTGGGCTCCACGGCTTTCGTCGCGTACCAATGCAGCGTCTAGTACCACTTCACCTACCTCTAAGAGATTTTGGAACTGTAAAAAGTCAACCAAGTTGGTGTTGTTTTCTCTGTTTTTGTCCCCTATGCCCATGTTGTCAAGATCGGCTTTTATAACCCGTAACTCGTTTAAAAAGTTGTTGAGTTGGGTGTTGTCTCTTAGGATTCCAGCGTTGTTGTAGAAGTCAACTCCGAGTTGGTCTTGGATTTTGTAGAAGTTTCGTTCATAAGGGTACTCTTCGAATAAGCCTTCGATGTACTCTTGGTCGTTTTGTAGTTGGGTGGTGTTTTGGGTGGTGCGATGGTAATCGCACCCTACGGCATGTTTACCTGCTAAACGTCCTAGTGAAACAATCTCTAATAATGAGTTGCCACCTAGACGGTTGGCTCCGTGTATTTTGGCGTTGGAGCATTCTCCTACGGCGTAACAGTTTTTGAGTCCTGTTACCTCTAGCTTTGGGTTGACATTGATTCCACCCATGGTGTAGTGGGCTACGGGTTTAATGGGGATGAGTTGGGTCACGGGGTCAACGCCCTCATGCAGTCTACAGAGGTGAACTTCTTGAGGCATAAGGTGGAGGAGTTTCTCTTCTCCTAAGTGACGGATGTCTAAAAAAACTTCTTCTTTGGAGTTTATCTGTTCAAAGATGGCACGAGCCACCACATCACGGGGGAGAAGTTCATCGACAAAGCGTTCATTTTTGTTGTTGACCAAGTAGCCACCTTCTCCTCTGGCACTCTCAGAAATAAGTGTGGCAGAACCTTTAAGGGCTGTGGGATGAAACTGTACAAACTCCATGTTGCTTATGGTTCCACCTGCACGAAGTACGGCTGCAATGCCATCACCTGTGGCTCCTTCAGAGTTGGTGGTGAAGTTTTTATATAAGGCTCCATAGCCACCTGTAGCTAAGATGGTGGTTTTGGCGTGAATGGCTTTTACTTCACCTGTGATAATGTCTAAAAAGGTCGCACCTAACACGTTACCCTCTTCAACGATGAGGTTAAGAAGCAGATGCTCCTCTATCATCTCAATCCTCTCTTTTAGACAGCTATCATAAAGGGTGTGTAAAATTTTCAGCCCTGTGTAGTCTTGAGCGTAACAGGCACGTTTGCTTGATGCTCCTCCGAGTTGTCGTTGGGCTACTTTTGAGTCAACGGTTCGGTCAAAAGGGACACCCAACTTCTCTAGCCACGCAATGCTGTTGGGGGCATCTTCGCACATCTGTTGTACCATTTGTCTATCACAAAGTCCATGAGCCGATTTGATGGTGTCTTCATAGTGGGCTTGAATGGAGTCGGGGGTTACATTGCCAAGAGCTGCATTCATCCCCCCTTGTGCCATAGAGGTTTGTGAAGCCGTAGGATAGCTTTTGCCTACTACCAAAACGTTGGCACCTTGTTCTTTGGCAGAGAGAGCAGCAGAGAGACCTGCACCACCTGAACCAACAATTAAAATATCTAGCATCTATGCTCCAAAGAATTTTTTTGATTTTAAAATACCTGCTAAATGCTTTAAATTTGCTGTTTGAATGAATTTTGAGGAGGTTTTGTGGGAGACTTTTTTTGTAACTGATAAAATTCACAGAAGGAGTATAATGTATTCAATTTTAATTTTTATCAGTTACAAAAAAGGTCTAAATGAGATGTTTCAGCTTTGGTTGTGTTGACGAGGCACAAGAAAAAATAGTTGCTTTTATGGCTTGAAACATCTCAACAGAATATAAATATTCAATTTATTATCTAAGGAGGAGGTTATGCTTTATAGATATATTCTGTTAAGACAATTGTAACACATAAAATTAAAGTTAAGTATTAAATTATAAAATTTTTTTAAGAAATTTTTAATTTTAAAGCACTGATTATGATATAATGTTGTTTAATATGTGGTCAAAATCAAAATATGTTAAATCCTATTCTTTTAGGGTAAGAATGTACTTTATTTATCTATAAAGGTCTGAATATTTTGCATAATTCCTTCTAAAAGTCTCTGTCTGGCTTCGATACTTGCCCAAGCAATATGTGGTGTAATAAGTAATCGATCTGTATGTTTAATCTTCATTAGGGGATTATCTTCCTCAATGGGCTCTTTTGTTGCGACGTCTAAACCTGCATAAATCTCTCTTTTATCCAGCTCTACAGCCAAATCGGCTTCGTTAACAATACCTCCTCGACCAAGATTTAGTAGAATGGCTCCCTCTTTTAAATGTGGAAGGTTTGAAGCATTAATAAGATTTTTCGTTTGTTCATTGAGAGGAGCATGAATGGAGATAATGTCACACTCTGCAAGGAGGTCGTTTAGTTCACTGTGATGATAGTCATTAATTTTATTGTTTCCTGAAGTTGAGTAGTAATCTACACTTGCTCCAAAAGCCGTGGCAATTTGTGCAACTTCTTTACCGATGGTTCCGAGACCAATGATGCCCCATTTTTTACCACCTATTTCTGCAAATGGTTGAGAGATATCGGTAAAAAGCTCTTGTCTGCTCCATGTTCCTTCTTTAACAACTCGATTATAGTAAGCGAGTCTTCCTAGAAAATAGAGTGCCATCGTAAAGGTATGTTGAACTACTGATGGAGTAGAATAGTTCGATACATTTTTTACTACAATTCCTAACTCCCTAGCTGCATCTAAATCAACATTGTTCATTCCTGTAGCAGCTATACAGATGAGTTTGAGTTTTGGAGCTTTTTGCATCATCTCTTTTGTAATACGCACTTTATTGCTAACAACAATATCAGCATCATTTATACGTGTTAAAGTCTCTTCTTGAGAAGTTGATCCATAGTTTTCTAATGTTCCAAATTGTAGTAAAGGGCTTACGTCTAAATCTTCTCCGAGAGTCTTACTGTCTAGTAGCACAATGTTCATTTTTAAGATACTCCATAAATAGAATTTTTTATTTTAACATTTAAAGATAGGTGGTTTTTTTGGAAATAATGCATTTTTTTGAAAGAGTATTTACTCGATATACTAAGCTTTTCAACACCAATCCTTAAATGATTTTTAGTATTTTATTTTATAAAAAAATGTTGTAAATTATACTATAGAATTAAATTTAATATT
>JAHJJU010000022.1 GCA_018822805.1 bacterium | reverse complement strand
TATTTTAATTATATAAATTTAAGTTAAAGGAATTAACAATGAAATTATTTACTAAAAATACTATTTTGTTATCTGCTATACTCTCTTCAGTATTTATTCTCAACGGATGTACATCGCATCCAAGTATCTCTGATCAAAATACTTCTTATAAAAGTACTTCTTATCAAAAATCTGCACAACATCCATACAATGATAATTTTGGACTGCTACCATCGGCTGAAGTGGATCAAATTATAGAAGAGACTTTAGCCAATAGCGATTTACCGGAAATAGATACATCTATGTTGATCAATGATCCCTCTCTAACCACCGAACTTCTTCCTGATCCGGATGCTGTAACACTAGAGAACTATGTAGAGACCCAACCTGTAATTACTTACAAATACATGGATAGCCCGGATTTTTATACAGAAGATGAGCTTCCGGAAAATAAACTGCTCTCTGTAAACTAATATATTTAAAATTGGGCAGAGAACACAATCTGCCCTCCTCCAAGTAATTTATTTACCTTCTTTTCCCATATACGCAAAGCGTTTTACAATTTCTCCATCGACCTCAACATTTCCTGTAAACATATCATATGGACGAACCCATATACTTCCATCATCATAGAGTGTCCTGTAAATAACCATCCACTCTTCTGTTTCAGAATGGCGTGCTGTTGAAAGAATCTCATAAAGATTCCCCTTATAGTGTCTATAAATGCCCCGTTTTAATGTTTTTTCTATTTTCATAATAGTATTATAGTGAAAAATTAAATTTCTTGCAAAAGGATTCCTATGAAAAAAATAATAATTACGCTCATAACACTGCTAACACTTAGTACAAATCTGTTTGCCCAAAATATGGAAATGACCGATACCGAGGGTAAACGCTACTCCGTTGTGGGTACAAACAGTGAGCTGAAAATAGAAGGCATGGAAGGAAAAGTTGTCTTTCTTGAGTTTTTTGGTCTTAAATGCCCGGCATGTAAAGATGCCATGCCTCATCTAATTAATATACAAAACAAATACAAAGATAAAGTTCAAGTCATGGCAATTGAAGTACAAAAAAATGATGTTGCACCCATTAATGCCTATAAAAAGAAACATGGCATCAACTACACAACTTTTTCAAACTATGATGTTGGGTATATTGTAAGATATATAGCCGATAAAAGTGGTTGGAATGGTGCCATTCCTTTTTTAGTAGCAATTGACTCAAAAGGTCAAGTACGCTTTACACAAGCCGGTGTTATTCCGGAGAAAACCTTAGCAAAATATATTGAGGATTTTTCAAAATAATTGAGTAGTCGGGATGCTCTTCATCCCCACATTAATTCCTTTTTATCTTCACCTTTGCCTATTTCTAGTACAATTATGCTTTGACTAAAAAAAGGATAATTATGATAGATACTAAAGAAAAATTTAATTTTTATTCATTAAAAGTTTTTTTAATCTGGGCAATAATCATACAAATTTTTCGCTTTATTTGTTTGTACTTTCAATTACATGTTAGTGACCTTTATGTAGATGAAGTTTATTATTGGGGTTGGTCACAGCATTTTGAACTGGGATACTACTCTAAACCACCTGTTTTGTCATGGCTTATTATGCTAACTACCCAACTTTTCGGAGAGAGTGAATGGGCAATTAAAATAGGCTCTATGTTTGTTTATCCTTTAACATCCGTGGTTATTTATTTAATTGCGAATAGACTTTTTAAAAATGAGCAAATTGCTTTTTATAGTGCATTGGCATTTATTACTCTGCCTGCTGTTTCTCTCTCGTCCATGATTATCTCTACCGATGTGGTGCTGTTACTCTTTTGGTCATTCAGTCTCTACTTTTTTATTAAAGCGATTCAAGATAATGAACTCAAAGATTGGTTACTACTCGGAATAACTGCCGGACTAGGAATGCTCAGTAAATACAACATGGCATTTTTTCTGGTCTCTGCTCTTTTAGTTTTAGTACTCCATAAAGAGTATAGAAAACATTTTAAAAACAAAAAATTTTATATGGCTCTGCTCCTAAGCATTCTCATTTTTTTACCAAATGTTTACTGGCAATATACCCATGATTTTGTTAGTTTTGTACATACAAAAGAGATTTCTCAAATAGAAGCAGATCTTTTTCATGTCGATAAAATGTTGGAATTTTTAGGATCGCAATTTGCTATTTTAGGTCCTATATTTTTTGCACTCTTACTTTTTCTTCTTTTTAAAATCAGAACCCTTTTTAAAGACAAGCAGATGAAAACACTCTATCTGTTTGTCATTCCATATTTTCTATTTATTACAACACTGAGTTTGTTAAGTCGTGCTTTTGCCAACTGGAGTGCTCCTATTTATATTGCTGGAACCATACTCGTTGTTGCTTATCTTATTCAAAAGAAACACTTAAATTGGGTTAAATACAGCATTGGGTTAAATCTCTTCTTAGCATTAATTTTTTACTTTTATCAGCCATTAACCTCCATGCTCAATATTGATTTAAAGTCAAAAGCAGACCCTTATAAAAGGGTAATGGGTTGGCAAAAGGTTGCTGATGAGTTGGATAAGGTTTATAAACAAAACAACAAGGTGCTCTTGTTTAATGACCGAACCACCATGGCAGAGATGATTTACTACATCAAGCCTCATCCTTTTTCTGCACTGATGTATAATCCAACAGGTAAAATAGAGAATCAATATGAAATGGACAACAGCTTAAACACGCAAATAGGAGAGAGCTTTTTATATGTAACAGAATATAAAAATATAGATCATCTAAAAAACAATTTCCAAAATACACAATATATTCAAGCTATTAATATCCCCTTGTATAAAGATTTTAATAGAAGTTATCACCTCTACTTACTAGAAGAGTTTAAAGGATATCAATGAAAATAACAGGATATCTCTTACTGTTACTCGGAATAATTCTCTATCTTTTCCCTGAAATTGATCTTGCTATCAGTTCACTCTTCTTTGAAGAAGGAGAAGGGTTTTATCTTAACAATGAACCTATTTTTAAAGCCATTTATAAAAGTGTTAATATTCTTGTTCCTCTTATTACCGTAGCCATAGTGGGTGGCTACATCTATCAGCTTTTTAGAAAAAAAGCGTTTCAAAAATTCAATAAGCGTGCATTGGTTTATCTATTTTTAGTTTTTTCAATAGGTTCCGGAATTGTTGTTAACTTAGGACTTAAAGAGAGTTTTGGTAGAGCCAGACCCATGGAGATTATTCAATTTGGGGGAAATAAAGAGTTTAGTCCGGCAGCTGTCATAAATGATAAATACATTAATCAATGTGCATCATTTAGTTGTGGTCACTGCTCTTTTGCTTTAGGGTTTATTGCTTTTTATTTTTTATTTAGAAAATCATGGGTATTGGTTTTAACTTTAGGATATGGCTTATTGGTAAGTTTTGGACGCGTAGCACAAGGTGGACATTTTTTTAGTGATTTTATATTTTCCTTCATTGTCATGTTCTTTTCTGCAAAGATTATTTACTACTACATGTATGAACGAAAAAGAGATTAATGTTATAAATCTCTTGCGTTCTCCTACTAAGCCCCACATGGATCACTGATAATTTTAAATTGCATACGCCAAAGGAAATTAAAAATCTCCTAACGCATTATCTCTGAAACACTTGGATGTACATGAATTATTGCCTCTATCTCTTGAATTGTGAGCTTTTTTTCTATAGCTATAAGCATCTCATGGATAATCTCTGTTGCTTCAGTTCCAATAATAGAAGCACCTAAAATGACTCCATTATCAGCACTGACAATAATTTTGACAAAACCGGAATCATCTCCATTAATTTTAGCTTTGACGTTTACTTTAAAGTAAACTTTTTTAACTACAATCTTAATCTCTTGCTCTTTTGCCCTAATTTCATTCAGCCCACAACTTGCAACTGCCGGATTACTAAAAACGGCTGTTGGCGTCATGTGGGTATTTGTTTTATCATTATTGTCCAGAATATTTTGTGCTGTAATCCTAGCTTCAGCATAAGCCGTATGTGCAAAAGCCGGAGTGTTTATGCAATCTCCAATCGCATATATATTTTTGTGTGAAGTCTGAAATGAAGCTTCTACCTCTATAAATCCTTTGGTATCTTGTTTAACATTGACCTGTTCAAGATTAAGTCCCTCACTATAAGGAATACGCCCGGATGCATTGAGTACAATATCGCACTCTATTTGTTCATCCTCGTATGAACGTACAAATAAAACCACACTTTCATCCTTCACTATACTTTTAGAAATAGTTGCTGATGTAATTACTTCTATATTACGCTTTTTAAAGGCTCTTAGTAGTGCTTTGGAGATATCTTCATCTTCTTTAGAAAGGAGTTGTGTTCCTCTGATAATCATTGTTACCTTTATACCCAAGGCATTAAAAAAAGTTGCAAACTCACATGCAATAGAACCACCTCCGACAATAGCAATAGACTTTGGCAAACTTTTAAGTCCAAAAATATCTGTGCTTGATAGTATTCGCTGAGCATCAAATGGCAGCTGTGGAAGTTCTCGTGCATGTGAACCGGTGGCAATGACACATTTCTCAAAACCAATCTTTTCCCCTAAAACCTCAATGGTATGGGCATCAACAAAACTGGCACTCCCGTAAAGAAGCTCTACTTTTGCCTGATCAAGCAACCAAACCACACCTGAGCGAATCTCTTTTACCAGTGATATGGTTTTTTCTCTAAGCTGATTTAGATCAAATCCTTTAATCTCTAACGAAACTCCACACGCTTTAAAATATGGAGCTTTCAAGACAAAATTAGCACTTTGCAAATAGCTCTTCGTCGGGATACATCCTACATTAAGACAAACTCCTCCAATATGCTCTTTACTTCTATCAATAAGCAATGTTTTTTTACCACCGTCTGCTACTTTCAACGCTGCCTCGTATCCACCGGGACCTGCACCAATTACAACAACATCATATTCTCTCATTTTATTCTCCTAAATATTCATGTGCCATATAACTGCTACGTGTATATGGTGAACTTTTTATATATTTAAATCCCATACCCATCCCAATCTTTTTTAAACGCTCAAACTGCTCTGGTTTTACATATTCAATAACTTTAGCATGGTTTTGTGAAGGGGAGAGGTACTGACCGATGCTTAAATAATAACAATTTACATCAAGTAAATCTTGCATCAAACTTAATACCTCATTTTCATTTTCACCAAGACCAAGCATGATCCCACTTTTAGTTGCAATCTTCGGATTTAAAGAGACCAATCTTTTTAATACATGCAGTGAACGTTCATAAGTTGCACCTTTTCGTACAGCATAAAGTCGTGGTACAGTCTCTAGATTATGTCCAATAATCTCAGCACCACTATTTGCTATTAGTGAAAGAGCATGTTTATTTTCTTTCATATCAGGTATAAGTAACTCAACTACTATTTTTTTTGTATCTATATTTTTAATAGCTTTTACAGTTTTACAAAAATGTTCAGCTCCACCGTCACTTAAGTCATCGCGTGTTGAACTTGTAACAACCACATGCCGAAGACCAAGCTCTTTAACTGCATTGGCTACATTTTTAGGCTCATTTAAATCAGGTATAAGTGGTTTTCCTTTGCCAACTGCACAATAGGTACATGCACGGGTACAAATATTTCCAAGTATCATAAAGGTTGCTTGTTTATGACTGAAACACTCACTAATATTTGGGCACATCGCTTCTTCACAAACTGTCTTTAGCTGTCCATTATTTAAGAGTCCTTCCATCTCTCTATGAACACTTGGTATGATTTTTTTACGAAGCCATTCAGGTTTACAAACACGCTTACTTTCCATAGAGATTCCACTTTTCCTTGGTATATTTATTTTTTAGAAGTTCTTGAGCATATTGCTCTTGCGACCATTCTAATCCTTTTGATATTAAATGCACATTATAGGTTTCATAAAAAGCTTCTATCAGTAAATCAACTAAATTTTTATACTCTATATGAATCCCCAACTCTTGTAAAGAAGTGGCATGACTTAACCCGGAATCTTTAAAAAAAAGAAGTTCAAAATATTTTTTATCAAAACGTATGGGAATAGTACCATGCTGTAAAAGTGTATGCTTAATATACCGTTGTGCATTGCCACCCATCTTATTTGCATTGATCATAATGTCATAAGGTTCATTCGCAGCCAAACAAATATCAGAACTGCTAATATTAAAATTTAACGTAGAAGCAAATTCGGCTTTGAGTGCCAATTTTTCATAAAATTTTATTAGAAATCCAGACAAATAGTAATAATTTTCTTTTATACTACGACCTTCCAATAATTTTCTAGGCATTATAATAGTGTAGGATATGTCATTCCCATGAACCAATACACCCCCACCAGTTATTCGACGTACATAAGAAATATTGTTATACTTTATTCTATTTATATCTATAATCTTGTCTGGTTTTGAGAATCGTCCAAAACTAAGAGCGTTTTCCCATCCATATATTCTAAGTATTGGTATGTCATGATCTTTAAAACTATAAAGTAGTGCCTCATCCACTGCCATATTCCAACTAGCAGAGTTGACCACACCATCCATTAGATACCAGGTTTGTAATTGATTATCATACATAAAATAAATTCTAACTAAAAGAGACTTTAAGGGCTCTTTAATACAATATGAATTAACATGGTTATAATTTTTATGTTAAAGGTTGCAATATGCTAAATAACTGGATTGAAAAAAACAAAAATGACTTTTTAGTTGAACCAAATCTTAGGGATTATGAAAGTGCCTATAGCTCTTTTAAATGGGAAGATGTAGAAAAAGAATTTGAAGGTTTACCTTCAGGTGGATTAAATATCGCCCATGAGGCGATTGACCGTCATGCCAATTCGGATAAAGCAGAGAATATCGCCTTGTTGTGGTTAGGTGAAAAAGGTGAAAGAGACAGTTTTACATATTTGCAAATGAAAAAAGAGACAGCTAAATTTGCGAATGTTTTAAAATCACTTGGTATAGTAAAAGGTGAGCGTGTCTTTACTCTTTCTACTAGAGTACCGGAACTTTATATTGCAGCTATTGGGATATTTAAAAACATTAATGTGCTCTGTCCACTCTTTTCTCAGTTTGGTCCTGACCCAATACTTCAGCGTATGCAAAGTGGTGATGCAAAAGTTCTTCTTACAAGCAAAAATCTTTTTAACAAAAAAGTGCGTCCTATGATGGAAAAACTTCCACAACTTCGTTATATAATTTTGATTGATGCTGATGAAGATGAAAATGAGATGATTCTATCTTTGCCAAAACTTATGCAAAAAGCATCAGAGATATTTGAAATTCCGACAACGGATCCTGAGGATATGTCACTGCTACATTTTACAAGTGGAACTACCGGTATGCCAAAAGGTGTGGTTCATGTTCATAAAGCCATTTATACTCACTGGATGACGGGAAGATATGTGCTTGATTTTCATTATGATGACAACTACTGGTGTACAGCCGATCCCGGCTGGGTTACCGGAACATCATACGGTATTATAACTCCTTGGCTGCATGGCATTACAAATATTGTAGATGAATCAGAGTTTAATGCTCTTCGTTGGTACAACATCTTGCAAAATGAAAAAGTCAGTGTTTTTTATACTGCTCCAACTGCAATTCGCCGTTTAATGAGAATCGACAATGAACCAACAAAAGAGTATGATCTTTCATCTCTACGATTAATTCAAAGTGTTGGCGAACCACTTAATCCTGAAGCCGTTATTTGGGGTGTTGAAAAACTTAAAATGGCAATACATGATAATTGGTGGCAAACAGAAACAGGTGGAATAATGATCGCCAATTTTATCTCTCAAACTGTACGTCCGGGTTCAATGGGAAGACCACTTCCCGGTATTACAGCAGCCATTGTTCGTCAAAATGATAATGGCACCGTTACAGAAATAACAGAAGCCGATAAAGATGGAGATTTGGCACTTAAACCCGGTTGGCCATCCATGTTTAGAACCTATCTGCATCATGAGGAGAAATATAAAAAATCATTTGTTGACGGCTGGTATATCTCAGGTGATTTGGCTTACAAAGACGAAGATGGATATTTCTGGTTTGTCGGTCGTGCTGATGATATTATAAAAACTTCCGGTCACATGGTTGGACCTTTTGAAGTTGAGAGTATACTTATGGAACATCCTGCAGTTGCAGAAGCCGGAGTTATTGGTAAGCCCGATCCGTTTATAGGAGAACTTGTTAAGGCATTTGTATCTTTAAAAACCGGATATGAGCCTACAGATGAACTTAAGCAAGAGCTGATAGGTTTTGGACGAAAAAAACTCGGTGTTGCCGTAGCTCCAAAAGAGATAGAGTTTCAGGAAAAACTTCCTAAGACTCGCAGTGGAAAGATCATGAGAAGATTGTTAAAGTCACGGGAAATGGGCTTACCTGAGGGCGATACCTCTACTTTAGAAGATTAAGGAGCCAACAAATGAAATTAGATTCTGCTTTAGCCAAAAAGTTTTACCATCAAATGCTTTTGATCAGACGATTTGAAGAGAAGTGTATAGAAGCTTACAGCAGCCAAAAAATTTGTGGTTTTCTACATCTTTATATAGGTGAAGAGGCTGTCGGTGTCGGTGTTTTGAGTGCACTTAGTAATGAAGACGCTGTAGTGGCGACATACAGAGAACATGGACAAGCACTGGTAAAGGGAATATCTGCCAAAAGTGTTATGGCTGAACTTTATGGAAAATCTGAAGGTTGTTCCCGTGGGCGAGGAGGTTCTATGCATCTTTATAGTGCAGATAAACGCTTTTATGGTGGAAATGCTATTGTTGGAGGTGGGTTGCCTTTTGCAATAGGCTTGGCACTTGCCGATAAAATGATAAAGAGAAACCGTGTTACAGTCTGTATTTTTGGTGATGGAGCTGTGGCTGAAGGTGAGTTTCATGAATCGTTAAACCTTGCAGCATTGTGGAAGCTTCCGGTTTTATTTGTTTGTGAAAATAACCTTTATGGGATGGGTACAGCACTGAAGTATGCTGAATCTGAAACAAATATCTCTAAAAAAGCAGCAGCTTATAAAATCAGTTCTCGTCAGCTAGACGGTATGGATGTTATTGCAGTAGCTCAAGCTGCTCAAGAAGCAATTAAAAGTATCAAAGAAAGAAATGGTCCACAATTTTTAGAAGCTTTAACCTATCGTTTTCGTGCCCACTCTATGTTTGATGCAGAACTGTATCGAGATAAATCTGAAGTTGAAGAATGGAAGAAAAAAGATCCTTTAATTACTTTTAAAAACAGACTTAAAGAGATGGATTTATACTCAAGTATACCTATAGAAGAGATTGAAAGAGAAGTTGCAAAAACGATTGAAGACGCAGTAGCATTTGCCGAAAAAGGTACTCTTGAACCCATAGAAGATCTTGAAAAATTTGTTTATTCCGTGGAGGCAACATGATGAGTGAAAATACAACATACCGTGAAGCAGTAAAAAGAGCAATACATAAGGCAATGAAAGAAGATGAAAGAGTCTTTCTTATGGGTGAAGATGTTGGTAGATATGGTGGTTCGTATGCTGTAAGTATGGGATTTCTAGAGGAGTTTGGATCTGAAAGGATTATAGATACACCATTGTGTGAATCAGGTTTTACAGGTGCCGGCATAGGTGCTGCTGTAAACGGAATGAGACCTATTGTTGAAATCATGACAATAAATTTTAGTTTTCTAGCGCTTGATCAAATCATAAACAGTGCTTCAAAATTGCTATATATGTCAGGTGGTCAATTTAATGTTCCTATTGTTATTCGTATGGCAACAGGGGGTGGAAATCAGCTTGGAGCTCAACATTCACACTCGTTAGAGGGTTGGTATGCCCATGTACCCGGTTTAAAAGTTTTAACTCCGGCGACGGTGCAAGATGCCTATGATATGGTAGGGTTAGCATTAGATCATCCTGATCCGATTTTGATCTTTGAAAACTCTAATCTTTATAATACTAAAGGAGAACTTGATACCAATGCCACACCACTTCCTATAGGAAAAGCTAAAATTCATCGTGAAGGTAAAGATTTAACCCTATTAACCTATGGCGTCAATCTACTTAAAGCTTTAAAAGCACATGAACGTTTAGCTAAGGAGGGGATTGATGTAGAAGTGATTGATTTACGATCTCTTCGACCTTTAGATGATGAAGCAATTATGGCATCGGTTAAAAAAACCCATCGTGTTATGATTGTAGATGAGGGTTGGAAATCCGGAAGTATCTCTGCCGAGATTATGGCCCGTATAAATGAGCAAGCTTTTTATGAATTGGATGCTCCAATGGTCAGAGTTTGTAGTGCTGAAGTTCCATTTCCATACGCCGAACATCTTGAACGTGCAGCCATGCCACAGGTAGATGAAATCGTAGCAATGGCACATAAAGTAATGGAGGAATCATGAGTGAATTTATAATGCCCAGTCTTGGTGCAGATATGGAATCTGCTGTTTTAATGGAGTGGAAAATAAAAGAGGGTGATAAGGTCAAAAAAGGTGATATTATCGCAGAAGTGGAAACGAGTAAAGGTGTCATAGAAATTGAAATTTTTGAAGACGGAATAGTTGAAAAACTTTTAGTTGAACCGGAAACTGAGTGTAAAGTCGGTACTCCTTTAGCCATTATTCACTCTGTATCAGAACGCATCAATATTTCACCTGCAGCAAAAAAGAGAGCCAAAGAGTTGGGTGTTGATTTAGAAAAACTTGCATCACAAACAAAAGGAACAATCAACTTAAGCCAAGTAGAAGCTACTGATGAAAAAACAGAAACTAAAGCTCCTACTACAGATGGTATGCGTCAAGCAATTGCAAGAGCAATGAGTAAATCAAATACAGAGATTCCACACTACTATCTCTCAACATCTATCAATATGACAGCAGCATTAAAATGGCTTGAGGAGTTAAACTCTCAACGACCCATTGGTGAGCGAATCTTGCCGGCAGCTCTGTTAATTCATGCTATTGTATTGGCACTAAAAAAAGTTCCTCAACTCAATGGTTTTTGGCAAAATGATACACAAGAAATCATTTCTGAGATCAATCCCGGTATTGCCATTGCTCTTCGTAAAGGTGGTTTAATTACACCTGCTATTTTAAATACACAAGAAATGAATCTCAATGAAACAATGCACTCACTAGATGATCTTATAACCCGTACGCGTACCGGAAAACTTAAGGGAGGTGAGATGACACAGCAAACCATAACTATAACTAATCTTGGAGACTTGGGTATAGAAAGTGTGTTTGGTGTTATTTACCCTCCTCAAGTTGCCATTGTGGGTATTGGCAATATTATGGATGTTCCATGGGCAGAAAATGACATGTTATGTGCTCGTAAAGTTGTAAAAGTTACACTTGCCGGTGATCACCGTGCAACGGATGGTCGTATTGGAGCACAATTTTTAGATAAGCTGGATAAAATTTTACAAAAACCGGAGGAGTTGTTATGAATATAGCAGATATTAAAAAAACAATAATTAAAGAGATATTAAATATTGCCCCTGAAATTGAAGAGGCAGAGATCGTTGATGATGAAAATATACAACACTCTTTAGAAATTGACTCATTTGATTTTTTAAAGATTTTAATTGCTTTAAATGAAAAGTTGGGAGTAGAAGTTCCGGAAGCAGACTATACAAAAGTTGATACATTAAATAAAATGGTAGACTATTTTTCGAAACGATTATAAATTAATTTGAGAGCAGACTGGTTTAAAGGTTCTTTTTTAAAGTCTATCTTCAAGTCATTTTAAAATAGTTTCCACTATCATATAATATGCAAACTATAACACTTACAAATTCTATTATCATGGCATTCTCCGGACTGGGTATTTTCCTTTTTGGGATTTACTATATGGAGTATGCACTTAAAGAAGTTGCTGCCGGAAAACTAAAACGATGGCTTAAAAACAGTACAAATACCATCGGTAAATCCATCTTTACCGGTGCTTTTGCTACAGCTCTTTTACAGAGCAGTTCTGTAGTAACTCTTTTGACCCTTTCTTTTGTAAGTGTGTCGTTGATCTCGCTAAAAAGTGGTATAGGTGTAATATTTGGCTCCAATATAGGTACTACTGTTACTGCCTGGCTTGTTGCACTGTTGGGATTTAAACTTCAGATTGAATCATTTGCACTTCCCATAGCCGGATTTGGTGGACTTGGTCTGATATTTTTACCTAAAAACAGTAAATATTTCTTCTTTGCAAAGTTTTTGATTGGTTTTGGCTTTTTGTTTTTGGGACTTGACTACATGAAAACAAGTATTGAAGTACTGGGTACTTCCTTTGATCTTCAAAAATACAGTGCCTATCCTCTCTATTATTTTGTTCTTATTGGTGCTGTTATTACAGCCATTATCCAGTCAAGTTCTGCAACTACTGCCCTTGTATTAAGTGCATTAAGTGTAAGTGTATTGACATTCGAGGGAGCTGCAGCCATGGTAATAGGTGCTAATATTGGTACCACCATTACAGCACTTTTAGGTGCAATAGGAGGCACTGTCGATAAAAAAAGAGCTGCTGTAGCACACTTTATATTTAACATTTTAACTGCGATTATTATCTTTTTCTTATTGTTTTATCTTTCCTCTTTTATTCTCAATACATTACATATGAAAAACCATCCTGTCATTGCACTGGCAATGTTCCACACTATTTTTAATGTTTTAGGTGTTGTTCTTTTGGCACCTTTTATTCCACTTTTGGCTAACTTTCTTAACAGGGTAATCACCTTTAAAAAACCTGTTGTGACCCACTACATACATCTTGTAGATACGCAGGTAACTGAAAGTGCATTTATTGCAGTAAAAAATGAAATCGAATCACTTTTTTCAAAAACCCTCAAATATATACTTTTGCTGGCAAATGTCAAATCCAATGATCTTTTACTCAATGAAAAAGAAACCAATAATATTTTGGAAATAAACACAGATATTATTGACTTTGATCATATGGCTACTTATAAAAATATGAAAACCATAGAGGGTAGCATTTTCGAGTTTATCAATAAAATAAACAGACAGGGGCTTGAGCAAACGCAAAGCCAAAATATAGACAAACTCTATACCACTGCTCGAGAGTGTGCTTATGCAGCCAAGATTATAAAAGACATCAAGAACAACCTCAACGAATTTTCCCAAAGTGAAGAAATATCAGTACAGAAAGCCTATAATCGTATGCGTAAACATCTTATTAATGCCATTAGAGCCTTGCATCTGTATATGAATCATAAGATAGACAGAAAAGAGTTTGAAAAAAAATATACAGAGAGTTTACAGGAAAATGAACAGTTACTTAGACAGATTACCTTTGCCTACAAAACCTTTAGCTTGAATGCCACGGTGGTCACTTCACTTCTAAACAGCAATCGCTCGCTCTTTTTGGCACTAAATTCACTCTATCAAGCTTCAGAAGTTTTTGATATACAAATAAATTCGCTGAATGAAACAGATTTGAAGTAGCATTTAAATAATTTAGGATCAAGAAAGAATAAATAGAAATATTATCAAGAAGTTTAATTGCTTCCCATTAGTCTGTTCCTGAATTCATATACTCTTCATAACTTGGTCGATTAACAGGATGTTCATAGTGATGTCGTTGCTCCTGAATATAACGTTGCTCATTCTCACTAGGATGAGTTGTAAGACTCCCCTCTAACTGTTTTGGATTATTATAAATCGCTTTATAAGATTCTTTGGTACAACCTGTAGAGAGTAGTAATGGTATGAAGCTGATTAGGAGTAGATTTTTCATTGTTACTCATGTAGAGTTGCATGACATTGATAACATAATCTTTCAATGTTTTGGAGGGTAGGTTTTATCTCTTCATTGCTTTTTTTAGCAGCCAAATTTGTTCTTAGTGTCTGAGCATCTTTGGCCAACTCATCAGCATACTGTATAAAAAGTTCAGACTCATTTTTAGCATAAGCTTTAAGCTCTTTGCTATTTTGTGCTAACTGTTCAACAAGTGTGATCATTTCTTGCGTATATTGCATACTTTTTTCATCATGTTCAGCTTGACTGTTAAACTCTTGAGGAATCAAAGACGTAAATTTTCCCATAATCACTTCAAGCTCATTAGCTGCTTCTATATGTTGATTTTTACTACTTTTTTCTGCTTGTGTGATGGTACTACATCCACCCATGAGCAGTACACAAGTGAGTAGAATAATTGATAATTTTGTCATACAACAATAGTAACGCGTTTGAACTTAAAGTGAAGCAAAAAGTTTATCGAAATCATACTCCAACAATATGGTAGCTACGCGTGAGAACTTTTATAGGAAGTTGGAAAATTGGATATAATTGGTTTCGTTCCTCAACCTTTGGTTGGAAATGCAGATGAGTGTTTTTGGCTTATTTGTATGATTTTATTTATAGAATTCATAGGTATTCCCAATTTCAGAGGGTGTGAACGAAAAAATTCTGCTATAATGAAAAACATTAAAATTGTAAGGAGAATAGCAATGTCTATTATCGAAAGTAGCCCTGATATTTTAAATGGAACTCCTGTTTTTAAAGGGACTCGTGTACCCATAAGAAATCTTTTTGACTGTCTTATAGCAGGGGAGACAATCCAAAACTTTCTTGAAGATTTTCCAACGGTTTCATTTGAACAAGTTAGACACCTTCTACAAAGTGCTGAAGTAGCTATTGAGAACAGAGCTGCTTAACATGAAAATCATTGTTGATGAATGTTTACCTAAAAGAGTAACTAATTTTTTTGAAGATCATGAAGCCTATACTGTACCTCAAATTGGTCTAGGTGGGACAAAAGACACACAATTACTAGAAGAACTACACTCACGAAATATTGATATTTTTCTCACCATTGATGGAAATATTGAATATCAGCAACAATTTAAAAACAGATGTTTTGGTACAATTGTCATTCGTTCTGTATCAAACCGTTTTTTAGATTTAGTACACTACAAAGAACAAATCTTAGAAGCTATTGTCAAAATAAAAGCTGGAAAAATTATTCATATTCCTTAAAAAAAGTCTAAAATAAAAGATAAATCAAACAAGATTATAAAAAAGTTAAAATTCCCGTAAGGTGCTGTTTTTCAATGCACCATGAATTGAAATTTACAAAAAAACTATCGCTGAAAGGCGTAATAAACCCATAGGTCGGGATGCCCTCACCTCAACATTTACGCATGATGATAGGATTAAAGAGTTTTATACCCGTTTAACTACAAAAGCTAAACCTAAAAAATTAGCTGTTATTGCTGCCATGAGAAAGCTTATTTTAATGGCTTTCTCTATTTTTAAATCTGAACAAAACTATCAGCCTTTACAGGCTAAAGTTTAGTTCTTTAAATCTTGATTCTGTCAGCTTTGATGAAGACGGAATCTACAGACTGCCATCTTTATCTTGTTTTTCTAATTCTAAAACAATGATTAAAGGATTATCCCTAAACCGAATAATACCCGGCCTTCCCATGATGCACCACCAAAGCACTCGTACTCTGCTCTGGATGTATCTGAAAAGTTTCACTCAGCTCTATCCCAAACTCTTCTGGTTTTAACACATCAAACAGTTCTCGACTTGCTTCCAAATCAGGACAAGCAGGATACCCAAACGAGTATCTTGCTCCTTGGTAACGTCGCATTCTTACATCACGGAGGGTTGCTCCTTCGTCTTCTTTTAATATGCCCAAGTCCATTCGTATCTGTTTGTGGACTACTTCAGCTAGGGCTTCGGCTAACTCTACTGAAAAACCGTGTACCATATTGTACTCTAAGTATTTTCCTGCGTCGTAGAGCTCTTTTTCATAAGCTGAAAACTTTGACCCTGCACTCACACAAGTCAAAGCGATAACATCGTGTCGGTCGTGTCTGAAAAAGTCACTTAATGCTCGGTGAGGCTTTTTACTTTGTCTTGGAAAGCTGAACTTGGTAACAGCTCTGCCAATGACATGTGTTAAAGGTTCTCTATTGGCATTCGCATCCACATTCCACCCTTCACTTTCATCAAACAGGTACAGCTCTTGGTCGTCACTTCTACAAGGATAGTACCCATATATAATCGTTGGGTCAAATAAATTTTTGTCGATAAACTCTTGTTTGAGTCTATCATAGGCAGGGTAGACTTTTTCATCAAGTAGTTTTTTATATTCATCAGGTTTCATCTTCCCTCGTTTATAGCCCCAATGCATTTTAATGACCGTTTTTTGATTCACCCAATCAAATATCATGTTGAGGTCTAAATCCTCTTTTTGTAGTACCCGTCTTCCCCAAAAAGGAGGGGTTGGAGTAGTAACTTTTTCAGGCATAACAATCTCTTCAAAAGGAGGAATAATTATCTCTTTAACCTCTTTTTCAACACGTTCATTCATATCTCCAGCCATTCGGGTGTCTAAACCTACTGAATTGTCTTCATTGTACTTTTCAATTCGACTCATGGCAATCACCCCATCAAAGGCATCACGACAGTAGAAGATAGGTCCTTTATAAATCGGTCGGCAAAAATCATCCACAAAGCTTCGTGTTAAGGCAGCACCCCCAAGCAATACAGGAATCTCCATGCCCATCTCTGCCATGATTTCAAGGTTGTCTTTCATCACAGCTGTTGATTTTACCAGCAAGCCACTCATACCAATGGCTTGAACGTTATTTTCTCTGTGTGCTTCTAAATAGGTCTCTAAATCAGTTTTAATCCCGACGTTAATAACTTTGAATCCATTATTAGAAAGAATAATATCCACCAAGTTTTTACCCACATCGTGAACATCCCCTTTTACCGTACCTATCACCAATGTGGTATCGGTCTCTTTTTCTTGTTTGGTCAAATAAGGATTGAGGTAATCAACCGTTTTTTTCATGGTCTCAGCACTCTGCAATACAAACGGTAACTGCATCTGCCCCGAACCAAAGAGTTCACCTACTACTTTCATGGCATCTATAAGGATTTCATTCACGATGGTATCAGGGTGAATGCTATGACGTGCCTCTTCAACGAGGGGAATCATACGTTCTTTATCACCATCAAGAAGTAATTTTGCAATTTTTTCTTCATGACTCATTGCTTCGTAGGCTTCATCAGCTCCTTCATCTTCTATTTTAACATCAGAAAAGTGTTCTATAAATTTAAACAAGGAATTATCATCAGGATTAAAAAGTAACTCTTCACAAATTTCACGGTCAACATCAGACATCTTTGCCATAGGAACAATGTGTTTTACGTTAATAATCACCGTGGTCAATCCAGCTTGTAGACAGTGGTGCAAAAAGACCGAGTTTAAAAAACGTCGTGCATGAACATCCAAACCAAATGAGATGTTTGAAAGCCCAAGCGTTGACCCCACTTCAGGGTGTCGTATATGCAGTTCACGAATCGCTTCGAGTGTCTGAATGGCAGCGTCACGGTACTCTAAATCTCCCGAACCAACCGTAAAGGTAAGCATATCAAATACAAGGTTTCTAGGGTCTATACCATGAATATTAACTGCCATGTCGTACATACGTTCTGCTTGGGCTACTTTCTCTTCAGTTGTTTTTGCCATTCCTATTTCATCAATGGTTAGACAGACCAGTGCTGTACCAAACTTTTTAGCCAACTTACAAATGGCATGAAACTTCTCTTCTCCATCTTCAAGGTTAACAGAATTGATAATTGGTTTTCCACCAATACACTTTAACCCCTCTTCCATCGTGTTAACACGCGTCGCATCGGGCATGAGTGGCAGAGGAATTTTCTGATTGTACAACTCCATAATCGCTCTCATGTCTACAGCACCATCACGCCCTGCAAACTCTACGTTTACGTCAAGACAATGTGCCCCATCTCGTACTTGGGCTTGACCGACGGTTAAGGTTCCCTCATAATCAGAAGCAATAATCAGCTCTCTAAACGCTTTAGAACCCGTGGAGTTTGAACGCTCACCAATAAGCAATGGAGCTGGTTTTTGGAAAAGTTCAGTCGTGTTAAAGAGTGAAGCAATACTAGGCTCAACAGATCCCGTAGGTTTTTTAGGTTGTATTGTTTTAACTGCTTTTTGCAACGCATGAATGTGTTGGGGCGTTGTACCACAACATCCTCCTAAAAAACTTACGCCATCAAACTGTGTAAACTCTAACTGTTTGGCTGTAAACTCATCAGGTCCCATTGGGTAATAGGTGTACCCTCCTCTGTTTTGAGGCAGTCCAGCATTGGCATGAACGGAGATAGGTATGTTACAAAGTTCAGAAAGGGTTTTAAGGTGTTTTTTAACTTGATCAGGGCCTGTTCCACAGTTGAAACCTAGTGACAAAATATCAAAAGGTTCAAGAATGGTGACAATGGTTGTAGCATCCGTTCCTATAAGCATCGAACCACTCAGCTCAATGGTCACCGAAACCATAATAGGCAGTTTTACATTTCGCTGGGCATTTGCTGCTTCACAAGCATGTAGTGCAGCTTTTATCTGTAAAGGGTCTTGACAGGTTTCTAATAAAAAGAGATCACATCCACCATCTATCAGTCCGAGTGCTGTCTCTTTGTAACCTTCAAACATCTCATCATAATGAATGTGTCCTAGTGAAGGCAGTTTCGTTCCAGGTCCAATGGAACCCAGTACAAAACGTGGCTGTTGGGGCGTGGTATATTTATCACAAATCTCTTTAACAAGCTTGGCTCCTTTTTTAGAAAGCTCATAACAACGCTCACCCATACCGTACTCATCAAGTACCCAAGGCATGGTTCCAAAAGTGTTGGTTTTAATGAGGTCAGCACCTGCTTTGGCATAAGCGTTATGAACCTCTTTCATAAGCTCCGGAGCTGTAGCATTAAGGAGTTCATTACAGCCCTCCTGGTCTTCACCTTTATCATCTAGCCATGCTTCTTGGGGAATTTTTAAGTTTTGTATTTGGGTACCTGTAGCACCGTCAATTACAAGGATTCTTTGTTCTAAGAGTTGTTTGATTTTTTGTGTATTTGTCACTATTTGCCCTTAATTTTACATGGTCGATGAATCGACCATTATATTAACGGCATTGTATCAAAAAGTTCTAAGGGTTTAGACTAAACCCAACTCCTTAAAAATCTCTTTAAACACTTCATTTACCTCTATAAGTTCATCATAAATTAGACCAAAAGCTTTGTCTTCTGTAATCCACTCTTCAATGTGTTGAACACTTTGTGTTTTTTCTTCTTTACTTAATTTATCCGACTGATCAATGGCTTCTCTTAATTTTTTATACTTTGGCATCTTAAATCCTTTTACAACGTAATGTAGAGGATTAACTTCCTCTCCTTTTATTGTATTCTTTTTAGTTAAATTTTAACTTTTTAAACTTATTTTATCATCAATTGGGGCATTTCGATAGAGTTGTTTATAAAATTCTTCACTAAAAACCTTTTTCGTAGAGAAATCATATTTCTTAATAATTTCAACCAACATCTTTTGTTCTTCAGCAGAAAGATTGCCATCTACTCGAACAGTTTTGTACCCATATAAAGGAATAAGTTGTTCAATTAATTGCTGTTTACTCTTTACTTTTGCCGTTGTAAATCGTTCTACTTTGCTCTCTACAACCAACTCATCTGGCTTCATTGCCGGTGTGGTGCATGTCCAGTAAGGTACTTCATAAAGACGTCCCAAAAGTTGAAGTAAACTGTATTCTGTTAAAATTCTTAACGCTTCATCTTTGGATTGCTGTAAAGTGCTATATTTACTTTCACCCATACCCGATCCATTTAAAAAAAATCCCAATCGGTTCTTTTTTCTAATTCGACGAATTTCAATTTTATTCTTGGTCGCCACACCAGGTAAATAGATTCTATCTTTGTATCTAAAAACACTTAAATCTAAAGCAATTTGAGACAAGCTGTTACTTCTATCTCTATCGGCTCGTAAATCACTTTCTCCTCGACCACTTCCAAATTCTGCATCAATGTCCAAATTACTGGTCTCAGAAATAATCCCTTTATCAAATTGAGTGATTCCACCATTAATGACCAGTTGAGGCATAATCTTTCGCATATAAGGAAAATAGAGATGTCCCGTTGTTTGTGTTTCATAATGGTTAAAAATTGGTTCATATGCCATGAGTTGCATACTCTTCATATGTAAAATAATAGGTGTTTTTATAAATGCTTTACTATCAACGGGCAATATCTCTTTTGATGACGTTAAATTTTCAATCGTCTTAACTTGAAAACGATACGTAGGTCGATTAAATTTCTTAATCAATTTATCAAGTTTTTTAAACGCATCACTATAATACGTTATATTATTAATAGGTGCACCTATTTTTTTTTCATCTTCAGTAAATTTTGGTTGTCTTACACAACCACTAAAAAATATACTCAACAGTATACTTAGTAACACAACTCTGTTTCTCATTTCTTCCTCTTTAAAAAAATATTCACTTTAATCAACTAAAATTCTAACATCTTCAATCAAGACATTAACCTCTTTAATATCGTCCAAATCTCTCAAATCAAGCTCTTCAATTTCAGAAATATCTTCATCCTCTACCTTGGTGTATCTTGAACTTTCACTACTTACTGAAGTCAAGACTTCTTCTCTTCTTTCATTCCCATTATTTTCTATCGTATCGGAATCATTTGTGTAAGCTGAATCTACATCTTCTTGAACCAAATCTTCAAAAGAATCGAGATAACGCTCATCATTATTTACAAAGTTTTTATATCTATTTCGTCGTATATCTAAACCATCTTTATAACTATTTCCTTCCACATCTAAATTTTCTACATACATATTGACCTCTACATCTTCATGTTGAAGATTATCATTCAGACGAATGGTTGCTAACTCAATGGTATTGTTTTCTACAAGATAATCACCGGTAATGTACTTATAAACTTTATCACTGTATTCTCGATTTGCTCGGTTTTCAATTTTTGCCTTTTCAAACAAATCATTGGAACCTCTTTCTTCAATTTTATCTACAATACCCCAACTGTTATCATTACCCCAGTCAGATTCATTCGCAAAAAGTATGATTGAAAATACAATGCCTATTAATAGTGTTTTCATTCTTTTAATCCTTATTATTAAAATTTTAAAGAAGTAGTGCTCAATAGCAGCACTTCTTCTTTAAAAACTTACATTTTTGATGGTATTTTAATAAGCTAATAGACGCGTGTCATTCCTTGATACAAAACAGCCCCATTAGAAATCTTACTTTTTTGCATCGAGCAATATTTATCAATATTCACACTTGAGAGTGTGGAATCTTGAATAGAAGTTCCACACATATCAAGTACAGCATCCGTAACCGTTGTATCAACTATTACCGTATCCGTTTTAATACGACTGTTCATCAATGAACTGCCTTCAATACGATGTAATCCTTGCAGTACAAGGGCATTTTCCATGGTCAATTCTCCTTGATCTGAAGAGAGAAGATTACTGCTTACAATATCTACACTGTTTAAAGTGGAATCATTAATAAAGAGTTCGCTCTGGGACAATAGAGACTTTTCAATATTAATGTTCTCAATAACATTATTAAATGTAAAAGATGAACCATTTTCCACACTACTGCCATTTCTTAAATCAACCGATGACTGTCTAATCATAGAATCTTTTACTTGTATATTTTCTACAACACTGCTACTCATAATTGTACTCGCATCCATCAATGAATCATCAAGTAAGATGCTGTTTTGTATAACAGATGAATTCGACTCAATATTGGTATACGTAATGTCACTGATTAAATTAATTTCACTGTTTTCAATCTCACTGCCATTAAGCAGTTTGATACTCGACTGTTCAATTAAAGAATAATCCTCTAAATTTGTATAACGAATACTGTTCCGAGTATTAATATGACTATTATTTAATATTGAATCTTCCATCTCTAATGAACCTTGAACAATTTCACTGTTACTTACTTGATTGCTCTTAAAACTGTTCTCATGACTCAAATCCAACTCATGTATATCAGCTTGCATTTTTAATACCACCAAAGAGAGTAAGAGTAACTGCTTCATTACTAACCCCTTTGGCTAAATTTGACACTTTATATCAAATCATAAACTTAACGAACAGCCAATCGCCCTTGTGTTAATATGGCATTACGGAAACTTGAGTCATCTACACGATTCTCTTCAGAGACCGATAAATCAATTACTTTACTATCTTTAATAACGATACTTGCTTGAGATAGATACGAGTCAACTAAATCACTCCCTCTCACCTCATTATTTTGTTTACTCACAGATGATTCTCTTCCATCAAGTGTTGAGTTGTTAATCAATAATGCATTTTGCTTAATTGTTGAGTTGTCAGCTGTTACATTGACAACACTGTTATCAGCTTGCTGAGTAAAGTTACGAATAATACTACCATCTGAGGCATACAATGTATCTTGAGTTACTGTACTGTCTACAAGATCAGCATTTCTAATGGTATTGGTATGACTATCGTAAACCAATGAAATATCTGAATTGTCTCGAACATAAATATCAGCTTGTTTTATTTTTGAATCAACTGCTGATGAACTCTCACCGGTAACATCACTAATAACATTGTTTACATTTTGTTCCAATTTTGAAATTTTTGCATTTTTAATAGAAGTTACACCTTGAGAAATTTCAGAAAAATCTTTGATTTCAGTATCACCTTCAATAGTGTTGTGTTGCAGTACATCGAAGTTTTCAGCCACTGCTCCTTCTGTTAATTGTGTAACAGCTTGTTTAATATCAGCTTGACCAATTTTACCACCATCAATAATGTTCGTTGTATCAATGTTAATATCATCAGCTTTGGAAGCATCTCCCTCATCTAACATTAAAAAGTTTCCTTGTTTAATTTTTGTTCCACTACCATATCCACCTTCAATATCGACATTAGCAATAGTATTATCTGAAGTGATTTCAGCATTTGTTAACTCTTGACCATGTCCTTGAACCAGTGTAAATCCTTGGTCAATTTCTAATGTATCCAATCCAAAAGCTTGAATAGTAGCATTATCAATGGTACTATCAGAGTGAATGTTAACACTGTCCATTTTACCATCAACGACAGTTGTTCGCCCCTGAGTGATCATTGTCTTTCTATTGTTGATGTTATAAGGTTCATCATCAAATGTTGGATGAGCAACATCAACTGCTCCTGTTGTATTAATTAATGTATCCTCAATTAAGTTACCATCATCTTTTTTACTAATAGTTAAATCTAAAACCTCTGCATTTTCTAAAATTTCTGTTTCACCTTGAGAAATTTTTACTGAATTTAATTGGGTTCTTTCAACGGCATTCTCTTGATCTATTTTTAATCCATCTACATTAGATGCAAGAAGTATGCTTGATGCAACCATTGACATAATTATTAATTTTTTCATTTTTCCATTCTTTGTCATTAAACGTGGTTTTATCCACTTATTTGATTTTTTTATAAAAATCATTACTTAGGATAATATATTGACAATACACACCCCTTTAATTTTAAACTAAGCTATTAAATTATATAATTAAATATAGTTTAGTTACTTAGTATAAGTCCGATTTTTTCAAAGAGTTCCAGCTCCTTTGTAATCACTTTTTCTGAAAACTAAACTATGTTCCTATCACGTTATTAATCATGTTTCTCTCCTTCTCTCTATATTAAACTATTTAAAAAGTTCGCAATCATTATACGTCATAAAAAATTAATAAATGGTTATTTTGATTAATATTTGTTCACATTTACTTCACATTATTTTATTTTGTTAATAAATATTATTTATATTAATTTTCCTTTTCTTACGTCAACACACATTTTTTTGGTTATAATATTTTTATGAAAAAGTTCCTATTTTTACCCCTTATAACCTTATTTATTTTTACTTCTTGTCAAGAGATTGGTGACAACAAACCTCTTTTAAGCAATACTAAAAAAAGACAGCCCATTGTTATTGTAAATAAAAATCGACACTTGAACATTGCTGAATTCTGGATAGATAAAATAGAAAAACCTGATACCATTATTATGAACGAAAAAGAGATTGAACATTTTAATAATGACACAGCCTACAATAAAAAGACACTCAATAATTTTCAAGACATCAATAAAATCTACGGAAGTGAATGGATTAAAGAAAAACTATTACAAAATTTTAATGGACTAAAAAGTCGTGCAACCTACTTTGCAGATGGCTATAAAATTCCTCTTAGTTTCTATAATGATATCAAACAAGAGATGAATCTCAATGATTTTCATGAAACAAATAGAAGCACCCGTTATGCATTAACCATTAACTACAGCAACCAGAAAATTATTCCTACCGAGCTTTCATTACATAAAAAAAATGATGAAATACATTTTGACAGAAATCAAAACTCGGCATTGGACATTGCTACACCCATTGCTATTTTACATAGCAGTATTGATGGTGCTTGGCATTATGGCATAGGACCTACCAGCTCAGGATGGGTACGTTCTAAAGACATTGCTTTTGGTGAACGAGATGAAATCTTAAACTATGTACATGCTAAAAACTTTGTTATCACTACAGCTGCTAAAACACCTCTGATGATTCGAGGAAAATACCATGACTACTTACGTATGGGAGTTCGACTTCCTACGGTTATGAACATCGATGATATGACCATGGTACTCGTACCTATTCGGGATGAAAAAGGAAATTTAATCCTCTCAAATGCAACACTTAAAACAGAACATGTACACAAAGGCTACCTACCCTACACCCAACGCACCATTTTAACTCAAGCTTTTAAATTTATACATGCACCATATGGTTGGGGAGGTATGTACGGAGAGCAAGATTGTTCAAAATTTTTACAAGAGATTTATGCCACGACAGGAATTAAACTTCCACGAAACTCAGCATCGCAAAGTAATGTAGGTCAAGCAAAATTGGATATAGCAGGCATTTCTAAAAATTCAAAATACCAATTTCTAAAAAACTCTGCTTTAGCAGGAGTAACAATTATTCACCTACAAGGACACATTGTTCTCTATGTCGGAGAGTATAAAGATGAGCCATACATTATTCATACAGTATGGGGATCTTCAGCTGAGCACTATGCCTTAGGCAGAACAGCCGTCACCTCCTTAAACTTTAACAACTACCTCAACAAAATTGATATGCTCACCGATATTACTCTTCGATAGTGTCGCTTTGAGGTATAAAAATAATGGAGGCTTCAATATCATTAGCATAAAGTTCTTTTCCCTTTAAACTGTATGTTAAACCACTACCTTTAATTGTACTTCCATTATACTCTAAATAAAAAGGAGTAAAGGTCTTAAGTTCTTTACGTTTTAAATTATAATTTAAAATTTCCGTAGAAAACGTTAATCCATCTTCTCGAAAAAGTCGAATATTTTCATTCATATAAATGTCATCATCTTGATATATTGCTTCATTTGCCAATATATTATGACCATTTTTATCGGTCAGATTGATATCTTTCATATCCAATCTATTGGTATATTTAATGGTTTTGGAAGCAAAAAGTTTTTGCTCAGAGAAATTCTCTTTTAACTCAAAAAGGGAGAAGTTCTCAAAGAGAATCTCTCTATCTGCTGTTGTCGTAACAGCTGACTGTGAACTGGGATGAATACCAAGAACACTCAAAACTAAAATAATTAACGTAGGTACAAGTAGATATTCAATTCTTAATACCATAAGGTCAAATACTGCTCTTCTAGATTCTCAGAGACGATAAGCTCTTCTATCATCTCACGAACGGCACCCTCTCCTCCAAACTTTAATAAAACAACATCAGCTATTTTTTGCACATGAGCCGAAGCATTACGAGGCACATAAGAGCGTTTTGAAGCTTTTAACATCTTATAGTCATTCAGATCATCACCGGCAGAAGCTACATTCTCCATACTTAAATTAAGTTCACGTAAAAGGTTCTCTAATACCTCATGTTTATTCTCAACTCCTTGATAAAAGTGTTTAATGCCTAACTCTTTAGCACGACGCTCAACAATTTTTGAGTTTCGACCGGTAATAATGGCGACTTGTTTACCCAGTTTAATCCATGAAGAGATTGCTAAACCATCTTTGACACAAAATGATTTAATCTCATCCCCATTTTGAGTGTAGGTAATCTTTCCATCCGTTAACGTACCATCCACATCAAGTACAATCAATTCAATACTCATAGTACCCCTTTAGTACTAGGAATTCCGGAATTTTCATTGATACTTACCCCACGACGTAAGGCAACGGCCAAAGCTTTAAAGGCAGCCTCAATTCTATGGTGTTTGTTGGTTCCTCGATTACAAATAAGGTGCACGGTCATTGAAGCATTAAAAGCAAATGCTCTAAAGAACTCTTCTACCAACTCGACATCAAACGTTCCGACTTTGCCCTCCATGGGCATTTCAAACACTAAAAAAGGACGATTGGAAATATCCAAATCACACGTAACTGCTGCCTCATCCATAACCACCGTTGCATTACCATAACGTTCAATATTTTTAATGGGATACAGTGCTTTATGTAATGCTTGTCCAATAACAATGGCAACATCTTCCACCGAGTGGTGGTCATCTATATGGGTATCACCCGTACAACTAACTTCTAAATCCATATGTGAATGCTTACTTAATGCTTCGAGCATATGGTCAAGAAATCCAACCCCTGTGTCTATTTTAGATTTTCCTGAACCATAAAGTTCAAGTTTTACAGAGATTTGGGTCTCTCTTGTCTCCCGTGAGAGCTCAATCATCGTTTAATTCCTTACAAGAAATGCTTCAGTTATACCATATTTTGAAATGAACTCTTTGGCTTCACTTCTATTTGAAAAACCTTCTATTCGTACACGATAAAGAGGTCTGTTGTCTTTAACATTCTTTTTAATTTCTACATTATATCTATTTGATAATAAATCGTATTTCTTAGCATACACTTTTGCACCTGCATATTTTCTGAAAGCACCCACTTGAATGGCTGTTTTATTTGAAAAAGACTCAATAATTGGTCTTGTTGACGCAGTATTTTGAGTAGTATACACATTTTTATGATCATTTAAATTTAATGGTCCATCTATGGCATAAGTATTGTTCGACGCATAAGGATCTTCTGCTCGGTCATACGAATTATGCTTTGCGTAGTTTTCTTCTGCCGGTTCATTACCATCATAAGTATCTACCGATTTATTAGAATAATTATGTGAATAAACTGGTTCAGAACTTTTTCTTACGTCTACCTTCTCATCAGCAATCCCCGGAACTGTTGTATAACAATCAACACAATCTTCTTTCTTAGATTTATTAAATGCTAAAGGTTTTTTACTGTTCCATGTAGATTTCGCTTGTTTACTCTCGACAACATCAATGCTACGAACATCCGATACAGCCACAGCAGATGAAGTACAACCACTCATTGCTATGGCACTCATTGTTGTTAATAATAATAATTTATTCATTCGAGTTTTCATAATTTACCTTTGTGCGTATTTTGAATTGCTGTTTGGACTCATTATTGAGGCATAGCGTGAACGAAAAAGTTGCACTTTAGAAGTAGGTATATTGATTCGATACCCATTAACATAAGGTGCATGCCCATTTTTTAGGTGAGCATTAATCTTTTCTAAATAAAATCTATTCATCTCTAACATCGAAGCCATTTGAGCTAAGCTTTCACCTGAACGTACTTGAACAGGAGTAATCTTATCTGCATTCATATTGTGCATCATCTCACCAAGCCTATCATTGTTTTTAAAGAGATAATTCTCTCCAATCATTGCCATAAGTAAAACTTTTTTAATATACTTTTTAGTCTCATCTCTTATATAATTGTTATGTGAACTACTAAGCACACCCAAATCTCTGGTACCTGCTCTTCTTATAGATTGGTTAACACATTCATTCCCACAGTTATAAGCCATGGTCGTTAGAGACCAGTTATTTAAATTTCCATTGATCCGATAGAGATATTTCACAGCAGCATCGGTGGCTTTTATCGGATCAAATCTTTCATCTAAACTTGAAGTAATTCTTAAATTCATCTCTTGACCTGTCCTAGGAACAAATTGCCATAGACCACCTGCACCCGTACGGGAAAGAGCATGAGGGTCAAATTCTGATTCAACCATTGAGATGTAAAGAATCACCGGTGAAATTTCCCGTTGATAAATCATCTCACGCATTGTGGGAACAAGCAACTCCCCTTGACTCATGGCTTTAACAAAACGTTTTCTATAATCATTTTTATGTGTTTGAACAAAATTTTTAAATTCTTGGTTATCAATAAACTTTTCATCAACATTAAACTCGGTAAATATATAGCGATAACTTGGAAACTCTTCCCGAATATCAGAGTAGGCAAGGGAACTTAGAAAAAGCGACATTATTAATATTTTATTAATTTTCATAGTTAATCCTTAATTTGTATTTAAGATTATATTAAAGATTTACTTAAGATTAAATTTATATTATGAGGTATTATAATGGTAGACACAGGAATATTTGCAACCACAGCAGAAGTGGAAAGGAAAGCTG
>JAHJJU010000021.1 GCA_018822805.1 bacterium | reverse complement strand
TACCTCTACAAAATGTTCATCAAGTGTTTTTATTTTACTAAGGAGTATACCATTTGCACCTTTTTTTATTTTTCTTTTCTGTTGCTCTTCTAAGTATCTTTTTTCTTCTTCTGTAAATTCAATATTTAGAAATTCGCTCAACGTCTCTATGTCATATTGTTTAAGTAGCAATGACTCTTGACAACATTCTTTATATTCTTGGTTATTAAAAATCAATGATGCCAAAGTGTAGGGGTACTCTCCTACTTTTTTAGCCATTCCTGCTTCCAAAGGGTTAAATTCTATATATCGTATAAGTGTATAGAGATATTGTTCAGATGTGATGAAGGCTAAGTACCGTGTCATGAATCGCCACTTTTGATAACGATTCAAAAAATAAAAGAAAACTACGCTATTTGTTTTGTTTGGAGAGAGTTAAGTATTTTATCCCAAGAGTCACAATAAAAAAGCAGGAATAAACAAAATTTCTCTTTTAATATCCAATATATCCCTATTAATCACATATTTCTCTATAGCATGAAATTCATTACTGTATCTCTTTTCAAACTCCACAATTGCTTTTGGTACTTTACTGTTGGAACCTGATTTTACCTCATAGAGGGACGCTACGGATTCCTCTATATGCACAAAATCAATCTCCGTTTTTGATTGGGTTCGGTACATATATAGTGTTGAGAGTATCTCTTGACTTTGTAATCTATTAAAAACATAATTTTCATACAACTCACCCACATCAACACGATAAGATAGTGTGTTAAAATTTTTTATTTGTAAATTTCTAACACCAATATCACCAAAAAATATCTTTCCATTTTTACTTATCTCTTTGTTTTTATTTCTAAAAAATGGTTTTAACTCATCTACTATGAATGTCTCTTGAAGAAGATTTATATACTTCTTAACGGTAGGCAATGAGAGACCAATTGCTGTTGAGATACTAGAGAGATTTATCATGTTTCCTATATTGATTGAGAGATACTGAATGAGTTTATTGTACCCATCAATATTTTCTATATTTGCCAAATCTTTAATATCTTTTTGAATATAAGATGAAGCAATCGAGTCCAACTTTGCTATCTTTTTATCTCGACTATCCAACAGAACTACCTCTGGGTAGCCCCCATATATGAGATACTCCTCAAAAAGTTCTAAAAATCTTTTGCTTTGACTCAAAACAATAGAAGCCATAGAGAGTTTGTCACGCTCCTCTTGAAACATGCCTCTTAGTCGTAAGAGTTTCTCTTCACCTTTAAAAAGTAAAAATTCATCAAAATCAAGAGGTTCAATTCTGTAAACTTTTTTTCTACCTGCTAGAGAATCAGAGAACTTAGCTTTTATTTGTAAAGAGGAACTGCCTGTAGCGATGACTTTTAAAGTTTTAAAATGGTCATAGATAAGTTTTAACATATTAGAAGGGTCATCAAGCAGTTGAATCTCATCAAAGATAATCAGATTGCTCGTTAATATGTCTATCGCTTCTATTTTAAAAATCTGTTCCAATTTTTTTACCGATACATCATTAAAAAGCTCTCTATACTCTTTATCTTCAAAATCAAAAAAGTAAACATTATCATAAGCAGACTCTTTGGCTATTAATTTAGAGAGCGTTGTTTTACCCACCTGTCTTGTTCCCAATAAAAATATAATCTCTTGTGAATCTATCTCATTTAGAATTTTACTTAGGATTTTTCTAGTTATCATGAGTGTTTTCCTATGGAATTTTAGATATTATAGCATATTTGAAGAATTTTTTGCCTTGAAAATCATCTATTTAAATGAATACAATAGATTTATTATTAGGTTGTAACCATAGCTTTCTACACAAGTAGTTCAAAAATAAAAATGGTAGAATAGCAAGTAAAAAAGCCATCGAAAAGCGATTAGAAACCAGACAAGAGAAATTAGTAGTAGGTGAGATGAACAGTAAAGTATTACATGAGGTAGCTGTCGCTGTCAAAGGCGATTTTTTAGTTGATGACACCTATCTATTTGAAGTGGGTGGGAAAAGTAAAAATTTCAAATAGACCTCGGTACTGGGGTTTGCAGTTTAAGGCATTTCAAAGCAAAAAAGCAATAAAAGTATAAACAACTTTTATTCCAAAAATAGGCGACAATAATGTCAAAAGAAATATATAAAACACCCCTAAAAAAACAACTTTACACCCCAGTGATTAAATCTCCACTTCTTTCAATACCTTAGAAACATGAGATTTAGACAAACCAAGATATTGAGCAATCTCAACTTGCTTATATCCATCTTTGTATGCTAGAATTGTAGCCTTATTTCGTTCACTTTTACTTTCTACCTCTACAAAATGTTCATC